>CAXBHV010000927.1:0-3763 GCA_963974855.1 uncultured Rhodopirellula sp.
CCTCGACGACGTTGGCGTCGAAGTTGACGGGATTCCAGTTCGAACCGAGCGGGACTCCTAGCAATATTTCCGGTTTTGGCGAGTCCTTTTTCCCTGTTTTACTGACCACCCTAATTCAGGGGGGGCTGATGAACGTCGTGCTAGCGTTCTATGGGATTGTCGTTTTTGGCATCGTTTTGGCGGTTCGAGCGATGTCGGCCAATAATGAACCGCGGATAGAAAAAACAATCGCAGTTGACCCATCTTCACTAAACTCGTAACTTGCGGATGTAACGGCATTTAGGTACGCGTTTTTGTAACGTGCGCCGCGATGATTGCATGGAGGCTTCCGGCTCGGTCCTGGATTTGCCACAACCTTCATTTTGACCAGCAAAAGTGTCATATTGACGCTCGCGACGACGGATCAAGCGTGCACAGGGTTCTGCTCTCGTGGTGGGCAATTTGAGCCTGTGTTCTTGAGACGTGTTCATCCAGATACTGCGATTCCCCCGAATCGCATTCGACCTTACCCCGACGAAAAATATGTCTTTCTTCGAACGACTTTTTGATATTTGTGGCGTTATCTTCGGTGGCGCTTTTGGTGCTGTGGAACGCAGTATCACCTCGGTTTTCGGTTCTGCGAATGCTCGCCATGTCGCAAAGCTCCGCCAACGGGCCGAGGCCATCGGCGAGCTAGAATCCAAATTCGAGGCGATGAGCGACGACGAGCTCCGCCAACAAACCGAAAATTTTCGCAAGCGGCTTCGCGATGGTGAAACGCTCGACGATATCCTCGAAGAAGCCTTCGCGGTCTGTCGCGAAGGGGGCAAGCGATTCCTCAGCATGCGTCATTACGACGTCCAGCTGATCGGCGGGATGGTGCTGCACAACGGCAACATTGCCGAAATGGTGACCGGGGAAGGTAAAACGTTGGTGGCGACGCTGCCAGCCTACCTGAACGCGATCGAAGGCAAGGGCGTCCACGTGATCACGGTCAACGATTACTTGGCCCGTCGTGACATGGAGTGGATGGCACCGCTGTACATGAACTTGGGATTGACGGTCAACGCGATCCAGTCGGGAATGTCGACCGCCGAAAAGCAAGCCGCGTACGCCTGTGACATCACCTACGGAACGAACAACGAATTCGGCTTTGACTACCTGCGTGACAACATGCGTCCGGCCGCCAAGGGTGACGATCGCTATCCGAAGGAAGCTCAACAATGCCAAGGGCCGCTGAACTACGCGATCATTGACGAAGTGGACAACATTCTGATCGATGAAGCACGGACCCCGCTGATCATCAGCGGCCCCGCTGATTTGGATCTCGGTCGTTACGCCGATGCGGATCGCGTCGCGCGGCAACTGAAAAAAGAAGTCCACTTTACGGTCGATGAAAAACAACACAACGTCACGTTGACCGACGAAGGGGTTCGCGAGGCCGAGAAATTGGCGGGAGTCGAGAGTTTCTACACCGCGGGTAATATGGAATGGCCGCACCTGATCGATAACTCGCTCAAAGCACATTACCTGTACAAGTTGGACGTCAACTACGTCGTCAAAGATCGCCAAATTGTTATCGTTGACGAATTCACCGGACGTTTGATGGAAGGTCGCCAATGGAGCGATGGGCTGCATCAAGCGGTCGAGGCCAAAGAAGGCGTGCCGATCAAGCAAGAAACACAAACGTTCGCCACCGCGTCGTTGCAAAACATCTTCAAGATGTACAAGAAGCTTTCCGGGATGACCGGTACGGCGATGACCGAAGCGACCGAGTTCATGAAGATTTACGGGCTCGATGTCGTTGCGATTCCTACCAACCGCGAAATGAAGCGGATCGAACATCTCGATTTGATCTATCTGACCGAGAAAGACAAATTCAAAGCGCTTGCTGACGAAGTCGAACGGGCTCACAAATGGGACGTCATCAACCTGAAAGATGGCAGCGAAGTTTGGGGCGAGATTAAGAAGAGCGACGAAGAAGAAGTCGTGATCATCGCCAAGGGAGAAAAGAATCCCGAGACATACGAGATGAGCAAGGTCGAATCGATCGAACGCAGCGGGCGTCCGGTATTGATCGGAACGGTCAGTATTGAAAAGAGCGAGCGTCTTTCCGAATTGCTCGAGCGTCGCGGCATCAAACACGACGTTTTGAATGCGAAGAACCACGGTCGTGAAGCCGATATTGTTTCACAAGCAGGTCGGATCAACGCGGTTACGATCGCGACGAACATGGCTGGTCGTGGTACCGACATTGTGCTCGGTGGTAATCCGGAAACGATGGCGTGGGCACAATTGCAACACAAATATCCAACACGTTTGGAAGTGCCGGACGATGAGTGGAACGCATTGGTCGAAGAGATCGACGCACGCGAAAAGATGAGCGAAGAAGGCGACGTGGTTCGCGATCTTGGCGGATTGTACGTGCTCGGTACTGAACGCCATGAATCACGCCGAATCGACTTGCAGCTTCGCGGTCGTTGTGGTCGTCAAGGCGACCCGGGTTCGAGCCGATTCTTTTTGTCGTTGGAAGACGACTTGATGCGGATCTTTGCTGGTGATTTCGTCAAGAGCATGATGGAACGCTTGGGCATGAAAGAAGGCGAAGCGATCGAGCATTCGATGGTGACTCGCCGCATCGCATCGGCCCAGAAAAAGGTCGAAGAACGCAACTACGAAATTCGCAAGAGCTTGCTCGATTATGACGAAGTGATGGACGAGCAACGCAAGCGAGTTTATCGCTACCGCCAAAACTTGTTAGACGGTCATAGTTCACGCAACATGATCTTAGAATTGATCCATGCTCAAATCGAAAAGTTCGTCAACACGTTCCTGGATCCCAACTACGGTCTCGATACGTTTGCCGCTTACGCCGGCAGCCAGCTTGATTGCCAACTCGAGTCTCGCGATTTCCAGAATATGGATTTCGAGATGGCGAAGGTCTACGCAGTAGATCAAGCCGAACGCGCAGCGGAAGTCACCGTGCACGAGATCATCGAAGAGAATCTTCCTCAATCGATGGAAGACGAGTGGAATTGGAAGGCGATGACGAACTGGGCCAACACCCGGCTTGGCACAAATTACCAAGAACACCAATTGAAGAAGTTTGATCGTGACGAGCTGACCGATGAACTGACTCAAAAGGCCCACGAGCGAATTGGCACGGTCGACCTAACTGAGGGCGAACCATTCCTGGACGCAGACTTTGGTTTGCGAACCATGTGCGGGTGGATGCGCCACAAATTCGGAATCGAAACGACTCCGGACGAATTCCGAGATGTCGAAGACCTGCGTAAGGTCAGCGAATCGCTGTACAAGCGTGCCGAGGAAGCTTACACACAGAAGGAAGCGGAATACCCCGTGATTGCCGGTATTTCTCGCTTCACCGAGAAACAAGGTGCTCAAATTTCGCTCGATCGCGAAGGCTTGGTCGATTGGGTGCAACATCGCTTTGGTGCCCAGCTGACTCCCGACGAAGTGCGGCTAAATCGTGACGATTTGAAGACTCAACTCGTCGAGTTCAGTCGCAAGGCCGGTGGTGCTGCGAAAGAGAAAAACGACGTCGCGCAAAGCAAGTTGAACGAGTTGTTCGGTAAAGCACCGAAAGACACCACCGCGGCCGTTGCCTCAGGCAAAAACGGCAGCCTCGAGCAGTTCGCCGATTGGCTCAAAGCCGAGTTCAATTACCGTGCGATCAAAGAAGACTTGCTGCGAATGAACCGTCACGAGTTGTCGTTGGCAGTGGATGGTGCAGTAGATGACCGTTTCTATCCCGAAATGCGAC
>CAXBHV010000928.1:0-3760 GCA_963974855.1 uncultured Rhodopirellula sp.
TTGGTTATTTGCAGAGACATGATTCTCGGATCGCTTTCATCCACCTTGATTGCACCAAGCGAAACATGGGGATCGTTGGGGCGATCATTGTTCAGCATCGCGACCGGAACTTTTAATGCTGCTATGTTCGTCGAGGATTCCGATTCAGCGTGCAGATTCAGTAGGGCATACTTGTCGTCGGCGTCTCCTGGGTGGCCGTTCATCGTGACCATCACGTTGCGGCCCGCTCTCGGGGCTAACTGAACTCGATCGGGGCGTACACGAAGCCACGAGACTTCGTTTCCATCATGATCTCTGGCAACCAAACGAATCGACACCGGTTTGTCACCCTGGTTTTTCAGCGACAGCGGAACAAGCCGATTTCCACCGCGAAGCGTTGATAATTCGATCACCGATGGCTGAACATGGATCGACTTTAGCACGCGTCCCACGACGCTGCGTTGTGCTTGAAAGTCGTACTCGCCAACTTGGACGGGAAAAGTTTGCTGAGCAACGTTGCCACTGTCGTCGGAGATGTTGATTTGCAGTTGGTAGTCGCCGGGGAACACTGGTTCGGGCAATGCCGCCGTCAGTGTTACCTCGCTACGGGGCAACACCGTTAGTCCGAAACGTTTTGGTTCGGGTTGATTGATCCGCGACGCCAATCCGAGTGGTACATCGTCGATCACCACGCGGCCCTCCGGGTCGATCATTCGAGCGTTCGCGTGAAGCCGACGTCCCGCGTCATGCGGATTCCACAGCAATGCATTAATGTGAGCAAAACCATCGCGGTCCACCAGACCACCCGTGGTCAATCGGATTTCGCCCTGCACCGCATTGGCTCGGCGAATGTCGGCCTCCAATCGCAATAGATAACGAGTGACGAATCGTACGCCGATTTGACGTTGGGTCGTTTGTTTGGCAAACGGTTCGACGCTACGGTCGGTCACCAACAATCCGACACTAACAAATTGACCGCTATCATGCGGCAACGTCCATGTGCCTTCGATCTCACGTGTCTCACCGCCACGAAGTCGCAGGTCCGATGAGGACAACAAACGCACCGAGTCGCGATCCTGCAACTCTTCGGCGGCCGTGACTTTGCCATCGCGATGTTGAATCAACGAGACAGGTTGGATCGAAAAATCAATCGGCTTGTCACTGCCGCCCAAGCGGAATTTGAAGCGAACGGTTTGCCCTGGTACGGCTTGGCATTGAAAAACGAGAGGATCGATTCGAAAGCTTGGGCGAAAACGAGCCTCGGCGCTGATCCGGGCAACTCGCTGCGACGGCGACTCACCATGTACCGCTGTCGTCACCATAGCGAATAGCATTAGGATCAAAGTTTGTCGGACAAAGCGTTTCGTCCCCATAGAGTTCATCCTGATAAATGATTCGAGGTGAGATAAAGATGGCCACTTCTGCTTCCTGTTCACGCCGTTCGATGCGCTGGAACAGTCGTCCGATGTAGGGGACGTCACCTAGCAGTGGCAGCTTATTGACTTGGTCGACCTTTTGACGCTGGGTCAGTCCTCCGATCACAATCGTTTGACCGTCCATTACGTGCACCGAGGTCGAGACGCGTCGGCGATTGATCACGGGGAATTGGTCGTAGGCGTTCGCCTGCGTTTCGTCGCTGCGAATATCTTCGCTGACTTCGGCGCGGTCAATGTGGATCGTGACATGCGGGGCGCGAATCTCCGGCGTCAATTCGAGCATGATCCCTGAATCGACTTTCTGGATGTCTTGTCGATAGAAGACGCCATTACCGCTCGGTTGGACACTAAAGAAACTCTCGCGGCCGATATGAATTTCGGCTTTCTTGCCGTCTTCGGCTGTGACCCGGGGAGCGGCACGGATTTTGACGTGACCTTTTTGCTCGAGGGCACGAAGCAGGGCGCTTGTGAATCGAAAGTCATTTAATTGTGAATTGAATCCCGCTGGACCGTATTGGCCAGCGATACCAAGTCCATCGAGTGCCAACGAGCTCGCATTACCGCCGTCGAGTTTCATTCCTTGGTGGACGTCAAAGCCAAAACGATAATTCGTCTCGGGACTGTACACGCAAACCAATGCCTCTAAGACGACTTGGGGCACGACCTTGTCCGTCTCTTCGAGTTCTCGCAAAATCTGGTGTGCCGTGATCGGCGGCGCTTCGATCGCCAGCTTTCCACCCTGCCCAAGGACGCGGACAAATTGTAAATGCCGTTCGGGAAGTTGCAATTTCAAAGATTCGGGGGTGCGATGACGAGCTTCGTAGATATAACGTTCTGCCAAAAATGGGAACAACGCGGACCCGGGCTCTGGCAAGCCGATGTAAAACTCATCGTGATCCTGACGCCATCGGTATCCCAGTGGCAGCAAGATTTTGCGAAGTGCTCGTTCGAAATTCTCGCCTTCGATTACAGCGGTCACCGATCCTCGCACTTGATCGTCGATAATCACAGACACACCCGCTTGTTCCGCAAGTGATTGGATGGCTTGACGGACGTCCGTTTCGACAAAGGCATCGTGCAGCAGCGGAGCGTGTTGCAGCAGTGGAGTCGTGTCGCTATTAACATCGATCGGCTGGGCACCGTAGGCTTCGGCTGCGGGATCTCCGTAGCTAACCCTCACCACTCGCGGCTCATTCGACGCGTCTTCGGATGCGGTTACTTGTTCTGCAACCGCAGCTGGAGATTTTTGTTGAAACCCCTTTGAGATTGTCGGTCCCAGCGACGTGATGCGAGACTTGTTTTCAGGCAGCGAATAGCCGACAGGCAATGACTCGATCAACGACTCGCGTTTGGACGCGTGATGTGCCACTTTTTTCGGCTTGGGCAGTGCCCCCACAGGCAACTCATAAAATGGATCCGCAAGAACGGATTGGCTGTGCAACTGGATCTCGTTTCGCTTTTCCTTGGTCTGGCATCCGCTGATGGCGATTACCGCAGCAAACGAAAGAGGACCGATCCATTGTGCGAAGTTAATGATACGCACGTCATTTGTTCCGACAGCTTGATAGATAAATGGAGATGCTGATAGCGACAGTCGTGCGCTCGCTAAGCGATTAGTTTGCGGTGATCGTGGCATAAATGGTGGTCGAATACGTCCCAGGCACTAGTGTGGAAACCGAACCACTATCCATGGAAACAAGCAGCTGCAACTCAGCATTTCCGGCGGCGGACGAACTCGCTTGCACTTGGGCAGTCAAGTCGGGCACTAGGTTCTTGATATCCGATTGGTCTGTCGCCACATCCACCGTCCAGCCAGCATCGGTATCCGAGGTCGCGATGGAAAGATCTAGCTTCACGTCACGAATGACTAGCGGTAGCGTGTTGTGAACAAACCCCGTGATCGTACCAAAGGTGACGGTGCCCCCATCTCCGTCGTTGCAAACCGCCGAAAAGGCTTGAGGCGCAAACGACTTGATCCCCGCGGTTCCATCGTGATTCAGACTGACGGGACCGTTCGGGGCCAAGATGGCAAGTGCGTTCTGCACGTTCACATAAAAATCAAGCGATGCACTGGTTTGTCCATATGCCTGAGTTCCGATCCCCATGCCAAGTCCGAACAGAACCAGCGTTCTCACCACAACGTGCATTGATTGCCCCTCGATGCATAAATATTGATAGGGAAGTTTCTGAATAGGCGATGCGTGTATCGGAAAACAAGTTCCGATGTGCGAACGGCTCCCGACTCCCTCAGCAGATGGTCACTCCTGTGGGATCGGGTCTGCGCTGCGGTTTACTGTAGCAAAACTACGTCTACCCGAAAAAATACGATGCATGCGATTGTTGCA
>CAXBHV010000929.1:0-3759 GCA_963974855.1 uncultured Rhodopirellula sp.
AATCGATGTTGGTCGACCTCGCCCCGAAGGATGACTTGTCCAATACGCCCAATGAAGGCGATCAAGTGACGGTCCAAGGCGTGCCTGTGAAAGTGAACGACCGTATTGTATTGATGGCCCGAACCTTGGGTGAAGGCGAAAATCAAACTGAAATCAAGCGGGAGCAAGCGAAATCGAAAAGCTAATCCCGCCTAAACGATCTCGGCGAACCATCGCCTCGCATCAATGCCCCATCGATTCGATGGGGCATTTTTTGTGTCTTGTTCGAGACCTGGACTCAGTGACGAGGAACGGAAAGGAGACGATTCAGGATGCGTTCGTTACACCGATCGCAGAAACACCCCGATCGATGTGGCATTTGGATGGCAATTGAGTTAACATTTTGCTATCAGATTTAAGCACCGGACCTTCACGTTTGAGCGAGTCGATTATGTTTTCCGAAACCGATGGCAGTAGGAAGACGATTGGCGACGTCGACGTTTTATTCCACGATGGGCTGTACCACCTGTTTCATTTGGTGCTTCCCAATCACGATTTCATCGCTCACGCCGTCAGCACCGATGCAATCAATTGGCGTCGCGTCAGCAACGCATTGTTCATTGGTGATCCCGGCAGCTGGGACGATTTGATGCTGTGGACGATGCATGTTTCGCCTGATCCGCACCAATCGGGTCGTTGGCGGATGTTCTACACTGGTTTGTCTCGACGCGATCAAGGCCGCTATCAACGTTTGGGAATGGCGGTCAGTGATGATTTGTATCATTGGCAAAAATCGCCGGTTCACTGGGAGGACCACCGTGGTCCCAAAGACCCCTCGCGAGTCAAAGAAGCGGTGCGGCAGAGCCGGCGTGAAGTCGCTGACTGCCTGCATGCCGAGTTTGATTCGGAAAGCTGTTTGCCACTTGAACCGGACTCGCGATATTACGAGTCCTCGTTAAGCGAAGGTCGACACTGGGTTAGTTTTCGCGATCCTTTCTATTACCACGATGGCGACCAAGGTTGGTTGTTAGCCGCTGGACGTGTGAAAGAAGGGCCGATTGTTCGCCGCGGATGTGTGGCGTTGATGAAAGAGGTTGCCCCGCATCATTTCGAGGCTCAGCCAGCACTACACCACCCGCGACTCTACGATGACGTCGAAGTGCCGAATTTGATCTATTTTGACGACGACTATTATCTGATCGGCAGCATCCGCGAAGACGCCAAAATCCGCTACTGGCATACCAAAAAGATTGGCGATCCGTGGCAGAGTTATCACGACAACGTCCTGTTGGCCCAAGGCAATTATGCAGGCCGAGTATGTCGAGATGACCGCGGTTGGCTGCTCTGGAATTTCTATTCGATGAATTTAGGCGATCGGACGGCTGAAAACCTGATGCCGCCGCCGAAGCGTTTGGTGCGTAGCGATTCAGGTTTACTGCGGGCGGTAACCTTTGAGGGAATCGACGCTTACCTCCGCGAAAGTATCGATTGTCGCTGTATCCACAGTCTGATTGAAGATGTCGGACCGCAAATCCAAGTGTGCCGGGTCGCCGGAGGTCATTTGGACCTTGCCTGTGAAAGTGGTTTCCAAGCGTTCGTGTTCGATGGTACGCTCGACTGCTTTCGCTTTCAGGCGAAATTTGAAATGCAGGGGCTCGGTAAATGTGGAATCGTCTTTCGCTTGGATCCCGAAACCCGCGACGGGTATTATTTGTCCCTCGACATCCTAAAAGGGGTGGCCCAGCTTCGTGCCTGGGGCACCGGCGCCGACGGCAGCGGTGAACACATGATGACGTTCCAATCACTGCAAACAGGTTTTTGGTATTCCGATTCACGCAGCGAGGCGTCGATACAACTGCTCGCATTTGGCAGCTATCTGGAATTGTCAGTCGATGGCCGAGTTGTGCTGTCATTGGCCGACCAAACGTTTGATACTGGCCAATTAGGTATCTATTTGGAGGCTGCTGAAGTTCGCGTTTCCGAAGTGGACCTCGACCGACTCGCCTCACCAAGCCAGACAGATGACCATCTTGCTAGCGGCTGATCCGTACACGTGAAAACTGATCCCGATTGGCTGGTCACGGATCGCCCATGCTGCAAGCAAATCAGCGTGCGGTCGAGCGTTTTATGCACCATTCTGGCTAAAATTTTTCCACTCGTTTTGTGCCCGAACGGAGCAATTTTTTTTCTTTACACGACATCGTTTGCGTTGCAAAACGAACGGTCATTGCCGAGTCAAATCAAATATCAGTTGCACCACGTCAATTTGCATTTGAGGGCAATTTGCGTGCCACAGGTGGGGCATCGAATCACCCTGGACCGACGACATCCAGTCGGCCTAAAAATTGCTCATTAGGTGCCAGCCCCAAGTCTTGTCATTTAGCAAAAGGCACTCCTGATGATTTCGACGCCTATTACGACTCGTCGACACCCGGCGCACCTGCCACCTGCAAACTTGTCACCAATAAAATTACTCAATGGCCCCTGCACGAGTTCGGGTGCCGTGGAGCATGCCGCACATCGATCGCACCGTTGCCGGTTGGAATCGGTGCTTCGGGAAACCGGACGTAGGCAACTGCAAGATTTGGGCGTCATTGTCGACGGCCGAGTGATTATCATCGAGGGTCGCGTGGACACATATTTCCTGAAACAGATTGCCCAGGAATCGCTCCGCCCGCATCTCCGTGGCATGATCCTTCGCAATCGCTTGATCGTTTCTTCCTAGCGCCCCACCCTTTGCCCATGGCATTTCGTCTGAAACAGAATGAGTCGGCTTCCAGATCTGTACGACGTATTGCCGGGGAACAAATTGAAAAGGCGATCGCGGAAATAGACGATCCGAGTCTGAAGCAGTCGGAAAAGGTACACCAAGTTCGCAAGCGATGTAAACAACTGCGAGGCTTGGTCCGGTTGGTCCGCTATTCGATGACCGACGATTTCCCTTACTCAAGACAGAATGCTCAGTTTCGTGAAATCGCAAAACCTTTGTCCGAGGTGCGTGATAGCAAAACGCTACTCGACACCTACGACGATCTCGTAGAGCAGTTTGCTGAGCAAATTCGGCAAGATGCATTTCAGTCGATCCGGCATCAATTGGCTCAGCAGCGTCAACAACTGCTACGGCACGATATTGATGTCGAAAAGCGACTCGCCGAAACCCGCGGCCAATTCAACAAGGCACTCACACGCGTCCGACGATGGCGATTGGACGCGAAGGGACTGAATGCCTGGAGTGCCGGATTTGGCGAAACCTACTCAAGAGCACGAACGGCGATCCGGGTTGCCCAGAGCAAACCATCCACCGAAGCGTTTCATGAATGGCGAAAACGAGTCAAGTACCACTCGTATCACTGCAATCTATTGCGATACCTTTGGCCCGCAATAATGCAGACGCGGCAAACCGAAGCGGAGCGTTTAGGCGATTGGCTCGGAATGCATCACGATTTGGCCGTGCTAAAACTTCGCATCCGCAATTCTCCTCGTGACTACGGCAGCCGCAAGATAACCAATGGCTTTGTTGCCTTGATCGACCAACGCTCGGCGCAACTCGAATCACACACATTTAGCTTGGGGCAGCGCATGTTTGCCGATAACAAAAAATGTTTCCTGAAGCGACATCGCCGGTATTGGAAATCGATGTAAGACGGTGGTGGGCAAATCGAGGCGATGCAATTATCACTTGTTTTACCCTCCCAACGAAGTCGGGAGGGTCAGAAAACGAGCCTACAGCGAGTTTTCTGGGGAGGGTTGGTGACGTTGAGCTTGCACGTTGTCATCTCT
>CAXBHV010000930.1:0-3754 GCA_963974855.1 uncultured Rhodopirellula sp.
GATGACTCGATTGTATCCGGCTGAGAAACTAGCTGCCAGCAAACCGGGCAATTTCAGGAAAACTTCAGCAGCGGTGGGGGAGGCGAAAACCACCTACAGAGCGATGTCAGGCTATGATTGCTACTGGACAAAATACACTCGGTTCGCAAGTCACTGAGCCAATACGCCCACCGGGAAAAACGCACGGTTTTCGCAAGCGAGTCGCTCCCCTGATTTCGCCGACTACCAACGTCCGCTGTAGTGGTCCGAATTCACGATTCGCTGTGCCTCGGGACTGATGCCAAAGGCAAGGTTTGGCTGATTCAGTTCGATGAACACGGTGTATTTCTGGTGAATGGCATCGCTATAGACTACGGGGGCGTGGGTCAGTCGCAAGAAATGAACGGGCAATCCGTTCCAACGGCGAGTGAATACACCCGCTTCGAGCGACGGTTCTCTCGACAATCCGAAGTGCTCCGTCATGATCGACGCCATTTTGCTCGGATCGCCCGTGAAGCCATGGACGGTAATCCGCTGAACTTTGCCACTCGTATCAAAATAGTAGGTGAGCGTTCCGGCTAGGTCATCGGCTTGCGTACCTGTGACAATGGGCACACGAAGCCCTTCCATTTTCATGTCAGCCAAGACGGTCGTCACTCGCGAAAAGCGATTGATGATCCATTCCGGATTGATGTCGAATCGGATCACTTCGCGAAGGTCATGAACCGTTGTCCCGACGAGATTCGGCTCCTCTTCAGGTTTTGCTGGGATGGCGCCAAGTTTGCGAGCAAGCTCGTGATCGTAGCGGTATCGAGTCTCTCCGTTGCGACGCAATTGCTCCACTTCGTAGTGCGAATGAACCGCATAGTCTGGATTCCCACCCAGAATCGAGTCCCCCGAATGCACGGCCGCTTCGGTTGTGACAAACTGACTCTTGATCGAAGAGACCGTTTTCTGCCCCATGTCCGTTTCCGAAACGACGTACGGACCGCCAACAAGAGCAGCGATCGCAGCAGCGGTTCGGATTCGCATGATCGGAAACATTGATGTGCCGTTGAAAAAAAGGGAATGTCGAAACGTCCACTGTCCTGTATCGTCCAGCAGAGGATTGCATGTTTCGGAAAGAACCGATCTCTTGCGTATCCCGCATTTCATTGCCAATCGCCATGATCCATTTGGTAGCAATGATCGGCATAAGCCTTGCTGATCGCGTGAATTTCATGTATTTCCCATAGAAATTCCCCAAAGTCGACGACTTCAGATTCCACGCCAGACAAGCTTCCGCCATTTCCAATTCATTGATTAAACTAGGGTGGGGCGGCTCTCTTCCCTAGCTAAACCGCGTCACAACGACAGAAAAACGCGTTACTTCGTACCCCAAAGCGTCCCTGAGGGATTCAACCTAACTCGTTTCCTCGCCTACGCTTCGGGTTGTGATTGCCTGTAAATTGGTGAAGTCCAACTAGGGTGATCCTTGCTACCGCGATTTTACGAACCTCCCCTCTGTCCGCACTCAGCCCATCCATCGGACCCAGACGAATGCCGGCAACTGCAATTTCGGATCTTCTTCCTCTCAGCGCAGAGACTAAGAATCCGCATCCCTATCAAGTTTTTGGCCTGACCGGCGGCGAACAAGATTCCCAGGTGATTGTCGCTGCGATCAAGGAAACGATCCAAAAACTGCAGGGTGCCAAGCCGGATGCCGATCCAGCCGTCTGGAAAAAGGCTGCGAAATGGGTCCAACAATCACGCGATATATTGCTCGATCCTGCCAAGAAAAAGGCTCTGGACGTCCGTTTCGGCGTCATCGACTTTGGTGACACCGCGTCGCCTCAGGTCACGCCGGCTCCCATTTCGGCGCCCGCCGCGGTACCGCCTCCACCGGGTGCTGCTCCCAAATCCGATCCCCTTGCGGGGCTGTTACCCAAAAGCGATCCGCTTGCCGCAGTGCTGCCTACGGGCAATCCGTTGGCACCGCAAATGCCTCCGGTACCTCAAGCACCTGTTGCAGCAACGCCTGCCCCCACCGTTTCGACAACTTCTGCGCCAGTAACCGACGCGGCCCCGATTGCTGCTGTGGCGCCGATTGCGATCAAGAAGAAGGCTCCCAAGCGGCGCCGCAAGTCGATGGCCGGTTGGTTTGTCTTTTTCGGCTGCGCGATGGCGATCCTCGCGATGGTGGGGTCACTTATTTGGGTTCTGATGTTCAAACCGGGAACGATCGCGATCACGGCTAAGGATGGCAGCTTTACTTTATCAACCAACCCGGGCGGCTCCACCAATGAAGCATCAGCCCCATCAAGCGGACGCGTCAAATCCCGGCCCGTTGACCCCGTTATGGGCAACCTGAATCAACCGAGCTTTAACGACAACCGAAGCCAGGGCAGTCAAAACATGCGTCCAGCACCTTCGATGCCCCAGCCTTCGATGCCGCAGACCACCCCGTCTGACCCCGTGCAGCCTGAACCAGAGGAACCGGTGGCAATGCCCCCCGCGCCGCAGGAGAACGGTAACCCAGAAACGATGGATCCTGAAATGGGCGAGCCTGAAAAAATGGACTCCATCGGCTCCACCCCCGCATCAACTACGCCCGAGTCGACAACACCAGCATCGACTACGCCCGATCCCACAGTGGGTCCTGTGATGATGCCCGCCGAAACGATGAGCACAGAGATGATCGCCGAGGCAGAGGCATTGATCACAAAAGCACGCACGGCGATCAAGTCTGCGGATTGGAGTCAGCTGCGGGCGGTACACGAAGTGGCTGCTAACACTCAGCTTAGTGAAGAGCAACGACCACTCGGCAATCCCTTGTTCGAGATCGCCGACTTGGCAACTTACTATCGCGGCGCCATCGAACGTGGCGTGGCAACACTACAAACGGGCAGCGATTTCGAGCTCACTGAAACGCTTCGTGTGATCGTTGTCGAGAAAGGTCCCGACCGCTTGGTGATTCGCTTTAACGCGACCATCAAAGCGTACACGTATGACGAATTGCCGCCGCGACTTGCTGACAAACTCGCTACGTTTGCACTCAATCCAGGCGACCCCACTGCGATTGCGGCCCAAGCGGTCTATCAAGCCATTGCTCCCAAGTCGACGGAATCTCATCGCCAGGAAGCAATTCAACAGCTCGAAACATTTTCGGGCGAAGTCGAAGGGGCGAACCCAAAAAACATAGCCCAAGCGTTTCGCGATTTGTTCAAGTCTTAGGCGGACACAAGCGTGTAGCAACCGATCCTTGGGTAGCGTCAGTGCACCCCAAAACGGCGGTCGCTCTGTGAGCCGACCGCACTAGCCGCGGGCCTGCCCATTTTTTATGAAATATGCCCGCGACTAATGCAGTCGGATAAGATCGTCATCTTCAATGACTCTTCTTGATCTGGTTTTGGCCCAACGTCCGACCCGGAAAACATCGAAAAAAAACATAGCGTCTACACCATGAAAAACGTGACGAGCGAAGCCCTCGATACACTTTCCCGCCTGATCGCATTTCCCTCGGTTAGCTCGGCAAGCAATGTCGAAATCACAAAATACGTCGACGAGATTTTGCGTTCACTCGGTTTCGAGACTGAACTAACCACCTACCTCGACGCCAAGGGAATTCAAAAGGCAAATGTGCTGGCAAAACGAATGCCGAGCGAATCCCGTGGATCGCTGACCGGTGGCGTGGCTTATTTTTGCCACACGGATGTAGTGCCCGCCAGAGGCTGGGTGGGACCTCACCCCGAATCGCCCGGGGATGCGTTTCAAGCGACGTTCACAATCCAGCGTG
>CAXBHV010000931.1:0-3752 GCA_963974855.1 uncultured Rhodopirellula sp.
GCCGCCACCTTTTCTGCTTCGCTGCTGCGTGAGGATCCGATGATCTTGCGCAACGATTCCATCTCAGGGTGATTGAATGATTCCTGCAGCAGTTGGCGAAGTTCCTGTCCGCGAGTTTCGGTACGTGCGGCTTGAAAGTAGCGTTCAATTTCGCTTTCAAGTGTGCGTGCCGCAAACTTGGCTGCCAACTGGTTGCTGCCAAAGGCTTCTTGGCGAAGCGCCTTGACCGTACTTTGGCTGGCGTGCTCGACACTGCGTGCGGCGAAGATTCCGGTCGCCAGCAGAACGAGCAGCGGGCCGACGATGCCAAGTAACATGAGCGGTCGTCGTGCGTGCGCTCGATCGCGGCGGTTCAGATCCTGGAGGATCTGTTGCACGTTTTCGTAGCGATCGGCTGGATTAGGGGCGAGACAACGGTTGACAATCCGGGCCAACATGCGGTCCACGCCACGCACCAAGAAATGGCCGTTGGGAGGATCACTTTTTCGGATTGCATCACGATATCGTTCAAGTCGCTTCGGAAGCGAGCCTGCCGTATCAATCTCGCCGATGATCGTCGCGTCACGATAAGGAGGGGCTCCGGTGAGCAATCGATACAGGATCGCCCCGGCCGCGTACACATCCCAACTTGCATCGGGGCTGGAATTCAGATCCGCTTGCTCAGGAGCCATGTAAAACAGCGTCCCCAGTGCCGGCGTCTGATCGTGCGACATCCGGCTTTGTCCAAAGTCTGCCAAGCGAGGCTCGTTGTCGTCACTGAGCAATACGTTAGCGGGCTTCAGATCACAGTGCAGCACCCCTTTGCCGTGGCAATGATTCAGCCCCACCACGATCTTGCGGAACATGTCGACCGCTTCGGTTACGGGCATTTGGTGGTTATGTTCAAGGAAGTCTTCGAGCGATCCGCCCGTGACCAATTCCATCACATAATAGGGTGGAACCGCGTCCCAGCCGACTTCGAGCACTTGAACGACGTGACGATCTGCGGACAGCTGGACCAGGTTCTTGACTTCGCGGCTGAGCAGTGACCAATTGACACCGCCGCGATGGAGATAGAATTTCACCGCCACGCTGCGTCCGGTGTTCAGATCGAGCCCGACCCAAACTTGGCCGAAAGCACCGGCCCCCAGAAATTTTTGCAGCCGATAGCCGGGAACTTCCGCGGGGGGCGTGGTCGCCTCTAACGAAAGTTTTTTGCTTACGGATTGGCCGCCTGCCGTTTGATACTCCGTTCGATCCATGTTCACCCGCGTTTACCAACCAATGACATTCAATGACCCAAGACGATGATGGCTAATTCAAACGACGTTATTGTACCGGAGAATGCTGGAATGACTGCCGCCCAAACGCGCCACAGCCCCAAGAACTCGACAATCACCCGCACTTGGCGTCCCACATCCTCAAGCTTGTGGGCAATTCGAAACGCCCCCGCCACTCCGACGCGTCAGCGACATGGTATGAATCAATTGCGGTGGCTTTGGTGCATCGCAATCGCCCTGTTGCCATTGACGCTCGCGAGCGGCCAAACGCCCGAATCCGCCGAGACGCCTGAGTCGGTCGGATCCACCGATTCATCGCCCCCCCCGATTGAACCGCTGGACGGCCGCGACGGACGTGAACTTTTGTTGAGGAATTTTCGCCCCAATAGTAAGCTTCGCGTCGCTTCACATCCGCGGACACATGCCGCGTTTCCGGTCGTCGATGTGCATACACACCTCTATTACAAGTTGCGTGGAAATTCGCAGGCGATTGAGGATTTTGTCCAAGTGATGGATCGCAATCAGATCGCCGTGTGTGTCTCGTTGGACGGCAAGCTAGGCAACCAACTCGACGCTCACATGAAAGAGCTCTGGACTGAATATCGCGACCGTTTCGTCATTTTCGCCAACGTCGATTGGCAAGGCGACGGGGCAGCCGATGATCCGGCCAGCTGGGATTGCCACCGTCGCGGTTTCGCCGAGCGGACCAGCGAAAAACTGCGTGATGCAGTGAGCAGGGGCGTTAGCGGGCTCAAGATTTTCAAGCGATTTGGCCTCGGCTACAAAAATCCCGATGGATCGCTGATCAAGATTGACGATCCTCGCTGGGATCCGATTTGGCAGACGTGTGGCGAGCTGGGAATTCCCGTGATCATTCACACCGCCGACCCCGCGGCCTTCTTTGATTCCATCGACGAGACGAACGAACGTTGGGAAGAGCTCAGCCGTCATCCTGATTGGAGCTTTTACGGAGACGAGTTCCCGTCGCGTGAATCGCTGCTGGCCGACCGCAACCGTGTGATCGCTCGTCACCCTCAAACTCAATTCATCGGTGCACACATTGCAAACAACTCCGAAGACTTAGCGACGGTCGGCCAATGGTTGGACACCTATCCCAATCTTTGGATCGAGCCGGCATCGCGGATCAATGAATTGGGACGTCAACCGTATACTGCACGCGAATTTTTCATTCGCTACGCCGATCGCATCATGTTTGGGACCGATGGACCGTGGCCCGAGACCAGGATTCGCTACTATTGGCGATTCTTTGAAACGCGAGACGAGAACTTTCCCTACAGCGAAAAAGTGCCTCCCCCGCAAGGCATGTGGACGATTGACGGAATTGATCTGCCAGAGGAAGTGCTCAAGAAAATCTACTATGAAAACGCGGCGAAGCTGATCCCCGGAGTCGCAGAGCGGCTCGAGACGTTTCGCCGAAATCCCCCGACAACGAATAACCCCAAAGTCTCGCAGTGAATCAGAAAGATAAGAAAGCGGAGCAAACATCCGGCCCTTCGTTTGCAATGATGTGTTGTGCCTACGGGGCCGAGAAAGCGGTCAAGGCATCGATCGTTTCCGAGGGATGGCGACTCGCATTTTCGCGGCCTGGTTTTGTTACCGCCAAACATGACGAAGCCCGCACGCCGCCCAAGGGAATCTTCATCCGAACATCGTCTTCGTCGTTGGGACAAGCGCGCGGAACCGATGGAGCGGCGCAGATCGAAACGCTCCGCGGATTACTCGAAGAGCGTTATCCCGACGAGTTTCGTTTTGACCAATTGCATCTTTGGCCCAAAGACCGTGCCCCGATTGGCCGCTTCGATTTTGAGCCGGGGATTGATGAAGTCTCGACAGCGATCGCCGACGAAATCTATACAAAGATTGGGACGGATTGGATTCGCTCGGATGCTCCCAATCGTGTCGCCCAACCTGGCGAAAAAATCCTCGATATCGTCTTGCTTGACCCGTCGCATTGGTTCATTGGCACGCATGAATCCGATACCTGGCCAACGCGTTGGCCCGGAGGAATCCAGCCAATCGATTTGGCCGAAGAACCGGTCTCGCGTGCTTACTACAAAGCTGCCGAAGCGATTCAGTGGAGTGGTTTTGAGATGCAGCGAGGCGATCTCGCCGTCGAGATCGGGTCGGCGCCCGGTGGTGCCTGCGGGCGACTGCTCGAACTTGGGATGGATGTGATCGGGATCGATCCGGCCGAGATGGATCCGCGAATCGCCGAGCATCCTCATTTTCGCCACTTCGTTGCCCGCGCCGATGATCTGCCACGCCGCGAGTTCCGCGGCGCGAAATGGATGCTGGTTGATTCAAGTGTGACGCCAAATCAAACCCTGGCCACCGTCGCCAACGTGGTTTGTAATCGCAACAGCAATTTCCGAGGTCTGTTGATCACGCTGAAGCTGGGTGATTACGACGCGGCGGAGCGAATTGAATCGTGGCGGAGAAAGGTCGAATCGTGGGGCGCCACCGACATTCAAA
>CAXBHV010000932.1:0-3750 GCA_963974855.1 uncultured Rhodopirellula sp.
GAGCACCATTGAGAATGCTGACGCCTAGCCAATCCACGTCCTCGTCCTGGGCCGCTTCGGCGACTGAATCAATCGATTGCCACAAACCGCTGTAAATCACATGAAAACCGGCGTCGCGCAATCCGCGAGCGACAACCTTAACGCCACGGTCGTGACCGTCCAAACCAACTTTGGCCAGCAAGATACGTTTCGGGACGGTTTGGGTTGTCATCAAATCCCCTCATTCTATTTACGAAAAATAATGTTCCCGATCACCAATTTGCGGCGGGTTTGAATCGCCCGTAGACTTCAGCAAGAGCGTCAACGCATTCTTGGACTGTCGCACGGTCGTTTGCACACTGCAGCAATGGGGGCAATACATTGTCACCGGACTCGGCAGCATGACGTAACATGGCTAATGAACGATCCACGTTTTGATCGCTTCGGTTTGCTTTGACTTTGCGTAGGGATTCGATTTGTTCCGCTTCGCTCGATTCGTCAAACTGCATTAATGGAATATCGTCTTCGCGTTCCTGCGTGAACGCGTTGACACCCACGATGAGCTTCTCGCCTGAATCGATCGATTGTTGGTATGCAAAAGCGGACTCGGCAATCTCGCGGCGAAAGAAACCATTCTGTACCGCAGCGATCATCCCACCTTGATCGTCGATTTTTCCAAAGTAGTCATGTGTGGCCGTCTTCATTTGCTCGGTCAGACTTTCGACAAAAAAGCTGCCTCCGAGCGGATCCGCGGTATTGGTCACTCCCGTTTCACACGCCAAAACTTGTTGCGTTCTCAGTGCTAAGGTCGCGGCGTGTGCGCTCGGCAGTGCAAACGTTTCGTCCATCGAATTCGTGTGTAGCGACTGGCAACCACCAAGAACCGCGGCAAGGGCTTGATATCCTACGCGCACCAAGTTGACTTCGGGTTGCGGTGCCTGCAGCGAACAGCCGGCGGTTTGCGCATGAAATCGTAATTTGCATGACGCCTCGGATTTTGCTCCGTACACATCCCGCATTCTTTCCGCCCACAATGCCCGGGCGGCACGGTACTTGGCGACTTCTTCAAACAAATCGTTGTGGGCGTTGAAAAAGAAACTCAGCCGAGGAGCGAATGAATCAATGTCGAGACCACGTTGCAAACACTGTCGGACGTAGTGTTCTCCATCGGCCAAGGTGAACGCGAGTTCTTGAGCCGCCGTGGAACCCGCTTCACGTATGTGATAGCCACTGACCGAAACCGTATTCCACAGCGGCACGTGGTGAGAACAGAACTCGATCAGATCAACGACCAAAGCAACCGATGGCTCCGGCGGGAACACGAACTCGTTCTGAGCATGGTATTCTTTCAAGATGTCGTTTTGGATTGTGCCACGCAGTCGCTGCCAATCGTAACCTCGTTCTTTCGCGGCCGACAAATAGAACGCCATGACGATGATTGCCGGTGCGTTGATGGTCATCGAGACCGACACTTGGGTTAACTCAATTCCGTCAAACAGCTCAAGCATATCGTCGACCGTGTCGACGGCAACTCCGAGTCGCCCCACTTCGCCGACCGATCGCGGATCATCGCTATCGAGTCCCATCAGCGTCGGCAAATCAAACGCCGTACTGAGGCCTGTTTGTCCTTGCTGCAGCAGAAATCGGAATCTTTGGTTCGTGTCGCTGGCGCGACCAAACCCGGCGAATTGACGCATCGTCCACAATCGTCCACGATACATCGATTCGTGGATGCCGCGAGTAAACGGGAACTGACCCGGTTTCCCAAGATGACTGGCGTGATCCCAGCCGGGCAAATCGTCAACGCAGTACAACGGCTTAACTGAGACACCGCTGACAGTCTTGCCCGAGGATACGATCTTTCCCGTGGCTGCGTTTTCAGTAGTGAGGGAACTCATGACGACACTCCTAAGCAGTTAGGCAGGAGTCTTTCAGTAAGTTGGCCGTTTTGGCCAACGCTGTGAAGCATTTGCATGCCGTGCTTTGCGGTGTTTTAACGTAGCGGAAGTCGTCAAGACTTTCGTTGAACAAACCCAATTCCCGAAACTCTTGACGAGTTCCGCTACAAAAAATGCTTCACAGCGCCCAACCGGCTAGCGGGATTTCACCCAACGATTCCTGCCGACCTGCTTACCCTGGTGATACAATTGATTATACGCAATTTCTGAAAAGGTCGGCCAAAGAACCTTGATCGCCACGGAATCGATCTAATTTGACTCTCTCACAAAAGTACACATCATGTCTGAGTCCGAATCGTCCACAGCGGGTGCACGACTGCGTGCGGCGATGGATCACGAACGTCCACTGCAAGTAGCGGGCACGGTCAATGCCATTGGGGCATTGCTGGCCGAACAGGCCGGTTTTCGTGCGATTTATCTTTCCGGCTCCGGGGTTGCCAGCGTTTCGCACGGCTTACCTGACCTCGGCGTGACCACGCTGCACGACGTTTTAGAAGACACACGGCGAATTACCTCGGCTTGCGACTTACCACTGTTAGTCGACGCCGATACTGGATGGGGCAACTCACTGATGATCCAGCGTACGGTGCAAGAACTGATTCGTGCAGGTGCCGCAGGATTGCATCTGGAAGACCAGATTGATGCAAAACGATGTGGGCATCGCCCTGGCAAACAACTGGTTGCGCCCGCCGAGATGTGTGACCGTTTAAAAGCGGCACTCGACGTGCGGACCGATGCGACGTTTGTGATCATGGCACGAACTGATGCAGTCGCAGTCGAAGGAATCGCCGCCGCGATCGATCGGGCAAACAAATACGTAGCGGTCGGTGCCGAGATGATTTTTGCCGAAGCGATCACGTCTCTCGAGGACTACCGCCGGTTCACCGAATCGGTGGATGTTCCGGTGCTGGCGAACATCACCGAGTTTGGACAGACGCCGCTGTATCGCCTGGACGAACTTCGCGAAGTCGGCGTCAAATTAGTGCTCTATCCGCTTACCGCGTTTCGCGCGATGAACGCCGCCGCCGCTCGTGTCTACCAAACACTTCGCAGCAGCGGTACACAGCGAGACTTGACCGATCAAATGCAGACTCGCGAAGAACTTTACGACTTGCTGGATTACTACAGCAAAGAACCCTAGGCACTGCCGGAACATTCAGTGGCATTAGGACTCGTAGCAGAAGTCCCCAAGACTTAGGACGTTTGCAACAATAAATGGTGTGCGGTAGTGGACGAGGCTACGAGTCCTGCAGCTTCATTCAGCCAAAAAGGACTCGTTGCCTCGTCCACTACGGGAAATGCCGTCAGTGATTCTTTCGACGGTCCCTAGGCGAATCGCCAATGATGTCAGAAAGTCTCGCCCGAGATCTGCTACGTCAGAAATCACCCCACTTGTCCTGCGTAACACAGCCAGTTCGGGGGGCACAAACAATTGAGACTAATGTTCTAGATTGCTAATTGCAAATAAGTTGCGTTGTGTGTTCGCATCGATCACACGCGTGCGTTCAATGTGAACACTCATCAAGTAACAAAACGACCTGTTTCGCGAAGTTTACTGGGTGGCACAGCGTATGCGTTATTGGAGTTCCGATGGCAGTACTTGCTGCCTTAAGGAAACCTCCCTTCCAGGACATATGAATGAAACGCTTTCTCGCAATTGCCTTCTCCGCCGCCGCAATCATCCTGTTCGCCTCCGCGCCAACGGCATCAGCGGCGGACTTTCACCGTGGACACGGTGGGCATCATGGCAACCATTCGAGCTATGGGCATGGCGGATATGGGTATGGGAATAGTGGTTACGGCCACTTGTCCC
>CAXBHV010000933.1:0-3747 GCA_963974855.1 uncultured Rhodopirellula sp.
TTGGATATCGCTCAACGGGTACCCGTGGGTTTGCAGTCGTGATTTCATACCCTCGGGCATCTGCAGTACCAAGTCCAGCAAACCTACATTGTTCAGTGCTTCGCGGAGTCGATGCGCTGTCATCCCACTACGAGCCAAGTCAAGGTTCTCGCGTAGCGATCCATGAAACAGATCGTTCGCTCCGGCGTAGCCCAAGAACCGCCCCTCGCCTGTTGCCGCTGCATGCACTGGGTCATGTCCAGCGACTTGAGCGGTGCCTTCGACGGGGCTAGTCAGTCCGGCCAGTGTACGTGCTAACAAGGAGCGACCGTTGACGTCGTCACCGACGATCGCAACGCGGCTGCCCGCGTCGATGGTAGCTGCAGGCACCTTCGATTTCGACAGACCTCCGTCCAAGATAAGATCGCTCCACTGAATCTCGGCGGGGCCATGGGGCAAGACGGCGGGTTCTTGCTTGGCATCCGCCGGTATGTCGATCAGGTGGCCGACTTTATCGATGCCAGCCATCAAATCGTAAAATTTTTCGATCGACTTGCCTGCTTTGGCGAACGCCCCCACCACCACCGTCACAACCAATTCGCTCGCGACAAGTTGGCCAAGCGTTAATTGACCATCGATCACTAGCCATCCGCCCAGAGCGAGGAGGACCGTTGATGCGATGACTTGTAGTGAGATCGCAAATACGATTTGCCGAAGCACCACGCGGAATTGAAGCTGCCGTGCGGCGATGTACTGGGCCGTTAATTGGTTCGCCCGCTGCACCGCCAACGTTTCGCCTCCGCCAAGCTTAAAAACCGAAGGCGATGCGATCACATCTTGCAACCAATGCGCCACGCGGTACTTCGTGATCGACTCGTCAATCGAAGTGTGGATACCGCCACGCCCGAGCAACCAAGTGATCGAAATCATCGAGATTATCAGAACGATGTCAAAACCAAGCAAAAAAGGATGGTAGAAGGCCAGCAAGAACAAACCTAGCACCGTCGTCAAAACAATCGTCACCCCGTCCAACAGCAAGACCGCGGTTGCTTTTTGAATGGTCATGATGTCAAAGACTCGATTGGCGAGTTCACGCGGAAACTCGCCGACCAACGATGCCTGATTGGCTCGCGGAAAACGGTGTGCCAGATCACTGACAATGCGAACGAATTGTCGCCGCTGGATCAATTCGACTCCGATCGCTTGCAGTACTTTCAGCACTCCGGCGATTCCCAGACACGTCAACAGCATCAACCCCAACACAATCAGCGGTTGCACGTAGGTTCCCCAACTGACCACATTCACCAACGATTCCACCGCCAGCGGTGTCGCCAAAGCTAGAATTCCGGCGACGAATGCGAACAATACGACCGTGAGAATGTCGCGCCGATCGAGGTATAGCAAACCTAGAAAACGGCGGAGCGGCGTGGGATGATCGTGGACATGTGAATCAGACATGAGGTAATCCCTCGTGGCACGAGCCGACGAAATCGAATCACATGGCAATTCTTTTCGACACGCGAAGCAACGTGGCGGAGGATCGGACCGAAGCCATTCGCGAAGCTGTGACTTCGTGTAGGTCTGAGGCTTTGTAAAGAGCGGCGTATCTGGCAGGTCGCTGATCTGACTGCCATGAAGACGTCGCCCTTCAATCGTCTCTAGAACATCATATCGGCCATCGCCATGGACAATCAGGATCGGGAAGCGTTCCCGCACGAAGCCAAACAATTCTTCGACCGTTGAAAATTTCGTTTCCGTTAATATCAGCTCCGCATGTTTAGCACTCACCAATAGAGGCGTCAGCGGATCGCTTTGCTGAGCATTAACGTTCTCGCCGCTTGATTGCATGTCGGAGCGCTGGGTCGGCACTCCGATCGCTAAGCCAATGCGTGTAAGGACTTTGAACAAAGTCTCTTCGCTGGGCGCAACCGATTGAGGCTTAACAGAATCAGGCACTATCAGTCTCGAATCGGGTTCAGGCAGAAACGGTAGTTGGTTCGAAAGAGTCAATCGCAAAGACGAAGCCAGTCTTCGACGTGCAAACGCCAATTAACACTTTCCAAATAATATAATGGTTACACGAAGTTTAATACGCGACAATTTTGTCGTCAATTGATATTCGCATTTTGCCTGCTGAGATCTTGAGGCAATGCTGCTAAATCATCGCAGATTGTCGTAAAATCGGCTCTTAATAGCGAAATGTATTTCATGAATTTACTTTCGTCTGTTTGGCGATATACTTGACAAAGACAAATCGCATCACTTTCCGCTCCGGCAGTGAACTTTTGAAATGAGCAAGACGGCCAAGCCATCCCACCCCCCATCGGCAACTCGCGAGACGAGTCGCTGGACCTTCCTGACCAATCACGCCCACGTGCTGATTGTGCTGCACAGCAATCCCGACATGGTGCTACGCGAGGTCGCACTGCAAGTCGGTATCACCGAGCGTGGGGTCCAGCGGATCGTTCAAGACCTTGAAGACGAGGGATTCATTCGCCGCGAGAAAGTGGGCCGCAAGAATCACTACCAAGTGTTAACCAAAGAATCGCTCCGGCATTCGCTCGAAGCCCATCGCACGATCGGTGATCTGCTGAAGCTGATCACCGGTTAGGTCAAGCGAAACCTTTTCATCAAGTATCTCTGTGTACCAAACAGATAGGCAGGCCAAGTGTGTGGACTACGTGCAATGACTTGGCGAGAACGCTCAAGTTCAGCCTCGAAGTCTTCGGCTAGTTCTGGACGCACCTCGAAATAGCGGTCATGAGCGGCGAGCAACTCAACGTTGGCATCGGGGTGAAACCAAAACGGAAGTTCATCCATTTCGGCGTTGCCGCATTTCAGAAATCACGTCGTCCCATGGCCGCAATTCCGCAGTGCCGTTGTCGATGGACTCAACGCGGCGTTGGATTTCAGCCGCCCAAGCAGCGTCAGCCTGTGGATCGTCAGGAGGATCAAGGCTCCGAAGAAGTGATGCGGCCAGAGTCGCACGATCAGATTCCGACATGCTTAACGCAGTAGCTAGCAGTTGTTGTGATTGTGTGTTCATATTTCCATTGTAACGTCTCAGAGATGCCGATCCATACTTGTGCCCGACAACGACAGGTTTTTACGTCACCGTTCTCCACCGAAGAGAACGACATTGAACTACGTAAGATTCTACCAAGGCCATCGCCCGTGGCCGAACAGCGAAGGCGATCGCGGGGTTGCAGCAGAGGGAACGTGCCCGAAGCGAGTTACGTTGCCAACCGAACGATTCTCCAACGACGACAGCCGCAACTTTGCGTAAAAACCATGTTGGGCGGCACTTTACGCGCCGAGCAAGCGTTCGTATTCCGCATGATTGCCGATCCAGAACCACAACAACCCATCATCAGTCTCAACGGCCAAAACGCGAAAGTTTCTTCCAACTCGCACAGAGCGAAAACGTCCCACCCTCTTGAAATGCAGCGACGGGTGCATTGGGTCAGCTCTGAGCAGAGCGAAGTTTTTGTCGGCCAAGTTGCGTATTGCATCGGGCAGTTACCTGTAGCATTCCCAAAACGCAGTGCTCGCGTGATGATTCATAGCGGTGTCGACTTGCCGGCCTCGTGGTCTTTCAGTGCAGCGTCGGCAAGGGAGTCAAGGCGTCCGTCGTTCGCGTCGGTTTCGATACGTTTGTCGAACTGCGCGGCATCAAAGTCCAGGAACCACTCGCGAAATTTTGCTAGTTCGTCGGGTGGCAGATGAGAAATCGTCTTTTCGAGTTCTTCAAGTGTCATAGTGAGTTAC
>CAXBHV010000934.1:0-3745 GCA_963974855.1 uncultured Rhodopirellula sp.
ATCGAGACTCCATGTTTCGCGATTGCCTGTGGGGACGCTCTCTGCGGGTTCACGACTCTCAATCGCAGACTGTCTCGGTGCAGCGTCTTTGATTGCAACGGTGTTGGTCGTAAACATCAAGTCGGCAAAGTTATCGGATTCGGTTGGCATGCTGAGCTCATACGCAGGCGGTGGTAGCGAAGGGACGATCGATCCTTCCAATGTAAATTTGGGACATCAAAATCACTCGAGTCGAGAAATTTGCCGCAACCGGCCGAATCCCGCTTCTCGGAACCGTCGGCGATGCCGATTGAAACGATTGTGCCGACGAGCGGTCTGCAGGGATTGGGGGGGCGGTGTCCCCGTCTAGATTTGAGCCCCCGGGGCACTCAGATTGGGGCTGGACTCGGTAGCAAACGGAGAGAGAGGTAACCGCCGTCCGTAGCCCTTGTTTAATGAAGGGCAGTTGTCGCTAGGTCCGATCGATTTTCGCGGGTCCGCTAGGACGCTGCGAGTGGCGTCCGTTACATTGTCTGCTCGTCGGAGATGACGCTACGCTCGATTTCCCGTTGCCAGTCCGCGGATCAATGCGGTGTTCCTTCCCAACATGACGAACCTTTTGTCTTGGCAAAACTAACGCGAAACAGAACCAACGCGAAGCTAAACTATGGACCTACTGCTTTATCTTGCCCTTGTTCCTGCGCTTGGCGTGACTGCCCAATGGATCGCTTGGCGGACGGGATTGCCCGGCATCTTGCTGCTGCTGTTGTTCGGAGTGCTGCTCGGACAATTTGTTCAGCCGGACGCGTTCCTGGCCGAGTTGACCGGAGGCGACGTCGCCAAAGCGGGGCCCGAGCTGCTGTTTCCGATCGTCTCGCTGTCCGTTGCCGTGATCATGTTCGAAGGCGGTTTGTCACTCAAATTTCACGAGCTGCGCGAAGCCGGAAGTGCCGCGCTTCGTTTGGTGACGCTTGGCGCCGTGATCACGTTCTTTGGAACATCCACGGCGGCTCATTATATTCTAGGCCTCGCTTGGCCGATCAGCCTGCTACTCGGAGCGATCTTGATCGTGACCGGTCCGACGGTCATTGGTCCCTTGCTGCGTCAGGTTCGACCCACCCGACGTGTGGCATCGACGTTGAAATGGGAAGGCATTGTGATCGATCCGATCGGTGCAGTTTTGGCCGTATTGGTGTTCGAAAATGTTTTGGTCCATTCATCGCAACCCGATATCAGCTCGGCATTTTTCATGCTGTCCAAAACGATCGTTGTCGGTATGGGGCTCGGTTGTGCCGGCGGCGCATTTCTGTCCACCGCATTTCGTCGCTACTGGATTCCCGATCAATTGCACGGCATCGGAACACTCTCGGTGGGATTGTTGCTGTACGCCATTAGCAACCATTTGGCGCATGAATCGGGGCTGATCACCGTCACCGTGATGGGAATTTGGCTGACAAATCAGCATCATTTTGACATCGAACACATTGTCGAACTCAAAGAGAACTTGAGGACGCTATTGATTGGGTGTCTGTTCATTGTGCTAGGTTCGCGAGTCGTGATTGATGATGTGATTGCACATGGATGGCATGGCATCCTATTCTTGCTCTTGATGATCCTGGTCATCCGCCCCATCTCGGTGTTCATCTCGCTATGGAGATCGCCACTGAATTGGCGAGAGCAGGCATTTGTTGCATCGCTTGCGCCACGCGGGATCGTCGCCGCAGCGGTCAGTAGCGTTTTCGCACTCGAGCTAGAACGCAACAGCGGCTCCTTTGATCTCGTCGGTTCGGATCAACTTGCCACGTTGACGTTTCTTGTGATTGTGGGGACCGTTGCCGTTTACGGATTGGCGGCATCCCCGATCGCCAAACTGTTAGGACTTGCCGATGAAAAATCCAACGGAATTTTGATCGTGGGGGCCGATCGCTGGGTCCGAGATTTTGCCGAAGAACTAAAAGAGGTCGGTGTGCCGGTGACCCTGGTCGACACCAACTACAACAAAGTTTCGCAGGCCCGGATCGCAGGTTTGCGTGCCGAGTGTATGAATATTCTCAACGAGCATGCCCGCCAGGATCTCTCGATCGCGGGCATCGGGCGGTTTATGGCCATGACGCCTAATGACGAGGTAAACTCGCTCGCCGTTCGCGAGTGCCGAGGGATGTTTGAACGAGCCAAGTTGTATCAGTTGAATTTCACGGTGAAAAACACAACATCAAGACGTGAAATGACGAGCAATCCATTGGGACGACAACTTTTCCGAGAAGGACTGACATTCTCGAAAATTCGTGAATTGCATGAGTCCGGTGCTCTCTTCAAAGCCACCAAATTGACGGAAACTTTCACCTACGCAGATTTCGTTCGGCGGTATAATGATTCACCGGAATTGTTGGGTGTCATCCAAAGTGACGGAACACCGCTGCTCAATACGGTCACCGATCCTTTGAAACCAGAGCCTGGCCAGACGGTGGTTTGTCTTGTCACTTCGGTTCCGATTCCTCAAGAGCATGTGGCGATGGATCCGGAAAACAAGGCGGCGAAAGAATAAGATTTCTTTCCGGTTGGGCGTCTTCATTGCCTCGCTTCCTCGCCACGCCTGTTTGATTCCGTAAGCCTCTCGTCTCTCACTCTTTTTATCGTCTTCTATTGATGTTGATTCCTCCGTTCACATTGCTGCTGGCCCTGCTTCCGCTGATTGGTTACCTGTTGCTAATCGGGGGTATTCGAGCGTCCGGACGGGCATTGATCACAACCGGAGCACGCGATGTGGCGGCGATCGGGATCGCGGTCAGCGGGCTTGTCGCGGTCGGTCCCGTTGAATTGTTCTTTCCCACTCCTGCGGCCAGCATGTTCGGTCCTTGGGTTTGGTTCGCGATTGCCGCGTTTTACTTTCTCTGTTTGTCGCTTATCGCCATCACAAGCACTCCAAAGCTGGTGATCTATGGTCGCTCGGCTGACCAAGTCTTTCCGCCGTTGCTGCAAGCCGCTCGGCAGCTTGACCCTGCCGCAACCGGTGACGCGACCGGTTTGCGAATTGTCATGCCGACGATCAAAGTTCAATTGCGAATTGATGGCCAAGCCGGAGCCGATTCGGCCCAGATTTTTGCCTTTGAACCCAATTTGACGTCTCAATTTTGGTATCAATTGCAGGCTCATCTCCGCACGCAAGTACCGAAGCAACCGGTGCCACGCAATTTGGGGGGCGTTTCGATGCTGTTGGCTGCCGCTTGTCTCGTCGGACTATTGCTTTGGCACAGTTCCGGGCGAGAAGAGCTTGTGGTTGAGGGCTTTCGTAAATGGCTATGGCGATGAAATAATGCCGCTCGTCTTTCAATTCACTCTCTTATGGTCTGTCCCCAATCCAGGGCAGGTACTCTGATGCTCGCAAAAGAAGTTAAAACCGGATCGGTTATTGTTCATGAAGGCAATCCGATCGTCATCATTTCGCTCTGGGTTCAATCGCCGTCCGCCCGTGGTGCTGCGACGTTGTATAAATTCCGCGGCCGTAATGTCGTCACGCGAAATAAAATTGACGTCACCTTTAAAGGGACCGATGTGGTCGCCGAAGCGGATTTTTCCAAACGCAATGTGCAGTTGATGTACACCGATCCCACTCACATGTACGTGATGGATCAGGAAAGTTTTCTGCAATACGATGTGCCAATTGAAGATGTCGAAGAGCAGATCCCCTACATCACCGAGGGACTCGAGGGAATTCGCGCCCTGGTCTACAACGACGAGTGTGTCGGGATCGAATTGCCGGCGTCCG
>CAXBHV010000935.1:0-3745 GCA_963974855.1 uncultured Rhodopirellula sp.
ATTTTGGTGCCGAGTCGCTATTGAATCAGGTCGGTGCCACGGATTTGGGAGCACACGATGGAACATTTGCGAGACGAGTGATTGACCGCTTGGTAACGGCAATTCAATCTTCGTTGAAAACGGCGACACCGGTTACACACGCTGGTTTTGGAACCGCCGAAGTGAAAGAAGTGGCTTCGAATCGTCGTCTGCAAGACGAAACCGGCAAAGTCGTGGCGACTCGCTATACCGCGACCCGCGATGCCAAGTTACGCGCCCTGCCGGTGGGCACGATCGATCCCGTGCTCACTTCGCTGTCATTTTGGAATGGTGACGCCCCGGTCGCCGTGCTGAGCTATTACGCGTGTCATCCGCAAAGCTACTATCGCACCGGGATCCCAAGTCCCGATTTTCCAGGGATTGCGAGATTCTTTCGCAGCCAAGATGCTCCGGGGCCGTTGTACGTGCACTTCAACGGAGCGGGCGGTAACATCGGAGCGGGTAAGTACAACGACGGCTCAAAGCCAAACCGTTTGATCTTGGCAAAACGTGTCGCTGACGCGATGCAACAGTTCTTGGAAACGACCCAGAAGTTTGCGATTGGCCCTGAGGATGTGAATTGGTCTACCGTGGGAGCGGCGCTACCGCCAGCAAAACATCTCGATCGCCAATCATTGGCCGACGCTGTATCGAAATGGGACGGAGTCAGTTACTGGGGTGCCCCCGACGAGTTGGCGTGGTTACTCCGCTGCGAAAATGGTCACGAAATCGACCTTGGTTGTTTATCGATCGGCGACGTCCGAGTCCTGCATATGCCGGGGGAATTGTTTGTTGAATACCAATTGGCGGCCAAGGCGTTGCGGCCTGATTTGAAAGTTGCGATGGCGGCCTACGGCGATTACGGTCCCGGTTACATCGGTACCGCTGAGGCTTATGAACAAGGCGGCTACGAGACAAGCCAGGCCGCGTCCAACGTGGCTCCGGAAGTCGAAACGGTACTGATGGACGGAATTAAAACGCTATTGCAAGTCAAGGAGGTGGCCCAATGATTGCCCGCTACTTAAAGCCTTTTCGAAAACCGGTAGCGAAAGTCGTCAAGACTTTCGATCAAACGCTATGGGAGCCGAAATTCTCGACGAATTCCGCTACGACAGAATCAACCATGAAAGCTCATCCTCGGTTTTCGGACCGATTGTTGTTGATGACGATGTTCTATTTGGCTCCTTTGGTGATGTTCGGATTCGTGACTGGCGATCTCTCTGCGAAGGAGCCTGCTGCGACCAGCTGTCCGGATTACTCCGCCGAGTTGCCGCGGATCGCCCCTACGGAGCCTGATGCCGCACTTTCCACGTTCACTGTGGCGGACGGATTCCAGATGCAGCAGGTGGCAGCGGAACCACTGCTCGGCAGCCCCGTGGCAATCGAGTGGGACGAACATGGCGCGATGTACGTCTGTGAAATGCGAGGCTACAGCGAAAACCGCGAAGATGGTATTTCGACTATCGCTAAGTTGACGGATTCCGACGGTGATGGCGTTTACGACAAGCGTGTTGAATTCGCCAGCGGACTGTTTTGGCCGACCGCGTTGTTTCCCTACGATGGCGGTTTGTTTGTCGGGGATGCACCGGATCTGTTGTATTTGAAAGACACCAACGGCGATGGAGCGGCCGATGTCAAACAGCGAGTGTTGACCGGGTTTGGCACGTCGAATGTGCAAGGGTTGATGAATTCGTTCCGCTGGGGACTGGATAATCGGATTCATATCGCCTGCAGCAGTGTCGGAGGCGAGATTCGACACGCACATGCGGCCCCGGACGTTGCGGGTGTCAGCATCCGTGGACGTGATTTAGCGTTCAACCCTCGCACTTACGAATTTGAACCGACTAGTGGTGCGGCGCAGCATGGGATGTGCTTTGACGATTGGGGGCGGAAATTTGTTTCCTCCAACTCGGATCACATCCAGCAAGTGATGTATGAGGACGATGACATCGCGAAGAATCCGTTTGTCGTGCCGCCTCCTTCGCGAATTTCGATCGCCGCCGATGGCCCGCAAGCCGAAGTGTTTCGCACCAGTCCCGTCGAACCGTGGCGAATCGTGCGAACGCGATTGCGGGTATCGGGTGAGGTCAAGGGAGTGGTTGAAGGAGGCGGTCGAGCCGCTGGCTACTTCACCGGTGCTACTGGGGTGACCCTATACCGAGGCGATGCATGGCCCGCGAAGTGGAAAGGTCACGCCATCATTGGCGACGTGGGCAGTAACCTGATTCATCGCAAACGGCTTGATCGCAATGGATTAGAGTTCATCGCAAACCGGATTGATGATCAAAGTGAATTCGTCACCTCGAGTGACATCTGGTTTCGCCCGGCCCAATTTGCCAACGCCCCCGATGGGACGCTGCACGTGATCGATGTTTATCGTGAGGTGATTGAACACCCGTTGTCATTGCCCGAATCAATTAAAAAGCACCTCGATTTGACCTCGGGGCGGGATCGTGGACGAATCTACCGAATCGTCCCGACGGGATATAAACACCGTTCGTCCCAAAGTCTCGCAGGGTTAACCACAGTAGAGCTAGTTAACACGCTTGCACATGCGAATGCTTGGCATCGTGAAACCGCGGCACGGCTGCTGTACCAGCGGCAAGATCCGGCAGCGGTGGATTCACTACGGTCGTTGGTCAAAGACAGTCCGTCGCCGCTGGGACGAATGCATGCGATGTACGCGCTAGATGGACTCGTAGCATTGGACGAGGCGACGCTAATCTGCGGCCTGCGTGACGAGCATCCGCAAGTGCGACGGCACGCATTGCGATTGAGCGATTCCATTAAATTCACGCCTTCGATTGAAGGGCGGCTCGTTGAGATGACCGATGACGAATCGATGGAGGTCCGCTACCAGTTGGCTTTTGCCCTGGCGAACACCGAGGGTGATGTCCGTGTCAGCAGCTTGGCTCGTATCCTCAATCGTGATCCCGACGACCGCTGGATACGCGCTGCGGTGCAAACTGCGATTGGCGACGATGCCGAAAAGCTGCTTGTTCGGCTGAAGCAAGACGACTCGTTTAACGGCAAATCGGCCGAAGCGTTTAACAAGCAGTTGAGCACTCAAATTGCGGCGCGAGCACGCAACGCACTCTCCAAAGGCGACGAGCGGCCAAAGACAAGTGTCTCTACGACCTCAGCGGTGCGATCCCCCGAGGCAATTGCTCATCGGCAAAGCGTTGTGGCAAAGTACCGCGATGCACTCACGTTGCAGAGCGATCCCGATCGCGGCCGCGAACACTTTAAAAAACACTGCAGCACGTGTCACCGAGTGGAAAACATGGGACACGAAATTGGCCCGAACTTGGCGACCATCAAAGCGCGTGGTGAGGCGACTGTGTTGACCGCGGTACTCGATCCAAATCGAGAGGTGAATCCGCAATACATCAACTACGTGGTTTCTACACTCGATGGAGAAATCGTATCCGGGATGATCGTCGACGAAGGAGCAACGAGTATGACATTGCGTCGCGGTGACAATGTTACCGACACGGTTTTGCGAATCGACATCGACGAACTGAAGAACACCGGGCTGTCGATCATGCCCGAGGGATTCGAAGACGCGATGGACAAGCAAGCGGTCGCCGACTTGATCGCCTACTTGATGCAGGCATCCTAGTGCTTTTTCAGTCTTTGATTTTGGGATATGTGAGAGGATCTTGCGAAAGATCCTTTCACAGCCAAGAAACAGGGGGTGCTTTAGCAAGCTCCACTACGTTAGAAA
>CAXBHV010000936.1:0-3744 GCA_963974855.1 uncultured Rhodopirellula sp.
CTGAGGGTCACCATCACGTCCTCGCCATCGGCGATCACATGGCGATTGGTGACAATGTAGCCATCCTCGTCAACGATCACGCCACTGCCTTGATCCGAAGTCGTCAGCACCTCGGAGCGTCGGAAACTGGTCGCGGATACGAGCGCATCACCGGGGCGTCGCTTGACTTCGATGTGGACGACGCTGGGGGCGACCGCAGCGGTGACCATTTGATAGGCATCGCTCAGCATGTCCAACGAAACGTTTTTGAGCCCTTCGCTACCGTTGTCGTACTCGGCCCGCAATTCACCACGGTGCCACGCATAACGAATTTCTTCGACAATTTGAGGGACAGCGAAGCGAGCGGCGGCCAACATCAACGCCATCGTCGCCAACAGCATCAAACTTTGCAGGATCGGATCGGGGTGACGCAGCGATTTGCGTTTGGCGTGCTTGTCGTCGTTTTCCTTAGCGGTTTCTACGACTTCGGTTTTTGGCTCCGTTTCGCACAGCTCGTCTACGCTCATGGCCGCGTTAGCGTCAAGAATCTCGAAATTCGACTGAGTCTCAGGAGCTTTTATCAAACTCTGGCTCTCCGTTGTCTCCGCATTGGGCTGTTCCACCGCAGAGTTGGCCGATGGCACCTTCAATCGCATGAAGGTCACTTCTACTGGCGGCGGAACCGGTGGTGAAACGGACTGCTGAGGAGGTTCAAACTCGCGATTTCGCGACATAATCGGCGTTTGCGGATCACGATGAGCACCATCGAAACGTGTGATCACACTTGCAGAATCGGGCGTGCTGGCAGGACCGTGCACGCTGGCAGAATCGAGATTGGCCGATTCGGGTGTGGGGGGTGTCGCGGTTTCGGATGAGTCGTTCGGAGCAGTCGACGACGAGGGATCATTGGGAAGCATAAGTGGACGGACTCCGAACGCACCGAGAACGTGCCATCCATCTCTCTCTGTGATGAATGGTTTTGATTGCGGTCCTATTGTAGAGCAGTGTCCGGCCAATCGTGAAATGATTTTTTGGCAACCTGCAGATGATTTTCCAGAACAATTGCCCGGTTACCACCCTAATGCGGTCGGTATCGCGGATTTGTCCGCTTCGTAGGAATTTGCGGCTTAGGTTGGTTGTGAGTTCTGGTGCGGGGCGATTGATGCGAACCGCCGAGCGAATCGCCAATCAGTTTGCCTGAAAATCGTTCTTGGTGATTGTGTTAGGCCAAGACGACTGACACCCAAACAATGTATGCTAAGAGCCATCATTCACCCCCCTTTTTACGCATTCCCGCCGGCGCCCGAGAGTCATGTCGCATCCAGCCCGAGAGTCGATTTACCAAGCCATCGCCTCGATCCGATTGATCGATCCGCACACCCACATCAATCCGCATGCTCCGGCGTCGCGAACGCTTGCCGATTTGCTGGGCTATCACTACTACACCGAACTTGCCCATTCCTCGGGGATGCCCAAGCACGAAATCGAAGAGCCGGGGATCTCGCCTCGCGAGTTAGTCCGCCGCTTGGTGCACAACCTCGGGCCAATCGAAAATACCTCTCAGTACCGCTGGCTCGTCGAAATCTGTAAGAAATTTTTTGGCTTCGAGGCGGATCGCATCGACACCTCCAATTGGGAATCGGTTTACGACGCCGCCGAGAGTTCGATGGCGTCGGCTCAGTGGTCCCAAATGGTGCTGGATCAAAGCAACGTCGAAGCGGTTTTCTTGACCAATGATTTTGACGATGAGTTGAGCGGGTTTGACACCAACACCTACATTCCATGTTTGCGGACCGATGACTTGGTGTTCAAGTTGCACCAACGCGAAGTCCGCGAACGACTCGAACGCTGCAGCGGCGTGGCGCTGAACAGTTCGCTCAGCAGTCTGCGGAGTGCGATTCGCCAGCGGTTCGAACACTTTACGCAAAACGGAGCTCGCGCGTGCGCCATTTCGCTGCCGCCTTGGTTCGAGCCGACAATGGTCAACGAAGGACGCGCGTCCAACGCATTGGGCGCCGTGCTGCGTCATGGCGAATCGGTGGATGCTGCACACCTTGCAGCGCTATCGCGAGCGGTCTTTTGGATGCTGGCCGAACTTTGTGACGAGTTCAAGTTGCCGTTTGATTTGATGATCGGGGTCAATCGTGGCGTCTATGCCGAAGGCGTTTTTCAAGGCCAAGACCTCTACGACTCGCGAGTTTCGCTGATTCAGTATCGTGAACTGTTCAACACGTTCCCCGAAGTCAAATTTCCAGTTTCGGTGCTAGCGAGTGTTACCAACCAGGAACTCGTTAGCTATGCCTGGATCTTTCCCAACGTGATCACTAATGGTCACTGGTGGTACAGTAACACGCCTTCGTTCATCCACCGTGATGCGGCGGTTCGTTTGGAAGCGGTTCCGCAAACCAAACAGATTGCCTACTACAGCGACGCGTACAAGTTAGAGTTTGTCTGGCCTAAGTTTGACATGTATCGCAACATCTTGGCCAACATTCTTGCCGAGCATTTTGTGGGTTTCAATGGCTGGAGCGAAGAGCAAGCGATTGAGCTTGGTTACAAAGTGTTGCGAGGCAATGTCGAAGAAATTTTCCCCAACCGAGCAGGCGGTGATGCCACGCAGGCCGCGGCTGGAATTTCCGAAGAGGAAACGGCGGATGCTGAGGATTTGGGCTCGATCGGATTCGCCGATGCCGCACTCGCTGCTTCCTCTGCTGCTTTGACCGGCGAAGCGATCGGCGTTGTCGAAGTTGATTCCGAACCGAGCGAATCGGACGATGAAGTTACGATGTTTGAAACGATCGAGATCGAAGAGAGTTTCGAAGAGCAAGATGAACTCGATCCGCTGCCCAGTGAAGACGAACTCGGTACGGTGGATGTCGCCGACGTCGAGCTAAAGGATCCCTCGTCGGATCGCCAATCGGTCGATTCGGAAGTGATCGAAAGCGAAGCCGATCCCGATCCACTTGATGTCGGTGAACTGTTCGCTGACGATGACGAAAGTTCGGCATCGGATACCGATTCACCGGTAAACGATTCGTACGCCACGGTGTCCGAAGATACGGTGCCCGAGGATATGTTGTCCGAGGATCTCTTTTTGGAAGATGTACCCACCGAAGACGATTCGGAAACGAGCGAGCCTCAGATCAGCATGCTACGAGGTGAAGAATCGTTTGCTCCCGATGAAGAGTCGTTGCGGGTTCAGCCCGATCCGATGACCGGCGAGTTAACATTTCCTACGCCGCAGAGCGAGGCCAAGGACGAAGACATGCTCGATCAACTCGGCATCGGATTTGTCGAAGACGATAGTGAAGAGCAAGTCCATTTCGAATCCACATCGGAAATCGAAGAGCCCGAAGAACCACAGCGTTAAGCCGCGACTTCTCCGCACTCCCCCGTAGTGGATCTTGCTAAAAATCCCTATTTCCTCGCATTGGATCTCGTCAAAGATCCCGCGTAGTGGATATTTAGCAAGCTCCACTACGCTGGGCATTTGCTCGACGAACCCGTTAGTTCTCTTTCGCGATGATGCGGTTGATCGCGTTGAGCATCGCCAGGATCGTGCTCTCGACGCTATCGGTGCTGGCACCGACACCTCGGTAAGTCTTTCCCTTGTGTTCGACTTCGAGGTTCACTTCGCCGATCGCATCGCGACCGAGTGTCGCACTGCGGACACGGAAATCTTTGCATACCAATTCGATCCCAGTGATCTTTTCGACAGCCCAAAACGCAGCGTCGATCGGTCCGTCTCCCTGCTCGACTTCTTCA
>CAXBHV010000937.1:0-3740 GCA_963974855.1 uncultured Rhodopirellula sp.
CTCCACGATCGACCTCGATGCACAAAGACACGCAAGAACGTAAAAAACGTCGCACCGCCTACCTGCTACTAATCTTGATCGGGCTGGGAATTTCAGCAGGGCGAATTGCGACGGTGACGAGCCGCGAAGGTGACACCGCGTTTTTGAGTGCCAATGATCGCAGTCGCTGGTGCACGGTTGCTGCGTTGGTCGAGGACCGCACATACGAGATCGATCGCCAGATCACAATCAAAGGTGCCAAAAACCGTACCCCGTGGAACACGATCGACAAAGTGCGTCATCGTGGCGACGACGGCAAATTGCATTACTACAGCAGCAAACCGCCATTGTTTCCCACCTTGGTTGCAGGCGTCTACTTTCTCGTCAATAGCTTGCTCGGACTCTCGATGACCGAGCATCCGATCTATGCGACGCGGATTGTGTTGGCGTTGGTGAATCTGCCGCTGTTGGCGATCTTTTACTTTTGCACGATCGGCTCGATCGAACGCGTGTGTGGCAACGCGTGGGCTCGGCAATCGCTCAGCTTGGCAGTCGTTTTTGGCACGATGCTGCTGCCCTTTTCGATGACGTTGAACAATCATCTGGTGGCGGCCGCCTTCACGGCGCTAACAATGTGGATCTACTTGTTGACTTGCGAGAAATTAGACGACTCGGTTACCGGCACCTCGATCGTGGTGCCGCCCGGGATGTATCTGCTGGCTGGATTAGCCGCGGCATTCACCGCCGCCAACGAATTACCCGCCCTGTCGATGATGGTGCTGTGGTTCGTACTGTTTACCTGGGTCGACACTCGAGCGTTTCTTCCGTTTGCGGCGGGGGTCATTGTCGTGGCTGTCGGGTTCTTTGGGACAAACCATGCCGCCCATGGCAGTCTGCGGCCTCCCTACGCTCATCGTGGTAGTGGCGAATTGATCGCCGAGATCGACGCTTCGCTAGACGCGATTCCAGCCGAACAGATTCATACCGAAATCGTGCAAAAGGATCTGATCCAACCGTCACAAAAAATCACCGTTAAACCGTCCGACGAGACGGGACGATGGAGTGTCCGCAGCGATGACGACCAACTCTTTTCGCTGACTCGCACCCCATCGGGCCAGTGGGCGTTGCACTTCTGGGACGACTGGTACGAGTACCCCAACAGCTACTGGCAAGAAGGCCGCCGGCGGGGTGTCGACCTGGGGGAACCGTCCCGAATGGTTTATTTTCTAAATATGACCGTCGGCCATTACGGAATTTTTTCGCTCACTCCGATCTTCCTACTGGTTCCGCTCGGCTTGTTCAGAGGACTCTCGTTTGGGCCCCACGACTATCGGCGGTTCACGATGGCAGTACTAATTGCTAGCGTCACTTGCCTGCTGTTCTACTTGGCACGACCGCTGATTGACCGTAATTACGGAGGCGTTAGCTGCTGCTTTCGCTGGGTGCTTTGGTTCACGCCAATGTGGCTTTTAATGCTAGCACCCGTTCTTGATGAGTACGCGGAAACAGCACAGAAGCGAGGTATCTTTCAAGCGATACTAGTACTCAGTGTGTTTTCGATGTCCACAGCATTGCAAACTCCTTGGCAATCGCCGTGGATCTACCAGTTCTGGTCGTTTTTGGGGTGGCTTGGCGGCTGAGCCTCGGACTAGTATCGCGACAGATTAACCTCGTGCTGAGCAGCCCTTTTGCGGCTCCCCAGCATCAGGGGACATGGATGCCCTTGGTTTGTGAATAGGCTGTTTGCGATTGGCTGGGTCAAAATCCGATCCGAAACCCAAAACATCGCGTGCATTAGCGCGATGGGTGTGGGCTGCGCTGATTTTGGCCACACTCATTTCAATTTTCCCGATGCTCGCTCCCGACACGCTTGGGGAACAAGCTCGACGGCATCTGCTAACGAAGCTGCAAGACCACTACGTGGGCTACGATGTTTCGATCGGTCGAGGCCGTTTCGAGAGTTCTGTTGGACTGATTTTTGAAGACATTATCGTCTCCAATCCAACTGCGACCGCTCCGCCGCTTCGCGAGATGGTCCGCATCGAGCAACTGGTCGTTGTTGCCAATATTCATCCCGAGAAACTGCTGGACAAAGAGGTCCCGCTAACCACCAAGCGGGTTGCCATTTCGGGATTGCATGCAAATGTCGCGCTCGATGATGATGGCACTCCATCGCTGATCTCGTTGATGCCATTACCGAAACTGGGGCCCGAGGCTCCTCGTATCGACGTGCTGCGGGCGACCATCAACTGGTACGATCCACTAGCAACGAAACGACCGGTTAGCACCGAAATTGCTGAACTGACCCTGATCAACACCCAGCGTATGGATGGCGGCGTTGACCGTGTGTTGACGGGCAAAGGCGCAGGCGACCTTGCCGACTCTTTTCAGATCCAATGGGAAAACATCGACGGTGCGAGCGATATTCGTTGCTCGATTCGAGGTGCGACGATCCATCGTGATCTGATTGATCGTTTGCCGACGAATCTGCAACAGTCGCTGTTGGATGCACGCGGCTTGCAATGTGTATGCGACCTCTCTTGCTCGCTTTACCGCGCACCGGGGCGCGAGTGGAATTACCGTGTTCGCACAACGATCCACGAAGGACAATTCACGCACGCGAAACTGCCCAAACCAATCACACAATTGCGAGGAGTGTTTGTTGCCGAACCGCACTCGGTCCAAATCGAAGCCTCGCAGGCATCGCTCGGTGAAGCGGTGGTTCGTGTTCATGGGGAACTACGAGGCAATCGCTGGCCGATGGACGCCGATTTGAAGGTCGCCACCAACGGACTACTACTGGACGATCAATTTTCAGCTGTCCTTTCCGAGAACGCTCGTCGTGGTTGGGATCATCTGCAACCACAAGGCCGGATTGATGTCAAAGCCGATGTGACGTGCCGTTCAGGACTCTGGGACGCCGACGCCGAAGTGATCTGCAAAGGAGTCGACATCCGCTACGAAAAGTTCCCCTATCCGGTGCACCAGCTTGTCGGACGCGTTGAGATTCGAGACGGTATTGCGTCGAGCGAATCGTTAACCGGACGAATCGACAGCCACCGCATGCAATGTGCCTTTCGCTTGCCCATTCGTCCAGGCATCACCAATGAGAAAACGTTTGTGATGGCCGCCGATGGTCCCGTCGCCATCGATAACTCGTTAATCAAATCACTCTCGCATCGCGGTGCTCCGCAATCCGCTCTGGAATCGTTCGTGCGTTCGTTGCGGCCTCGTGGGTCCGTGCATCTGGCCAGTGCGATGTTTGGCACCGACGCCAATGGACGCGCCACCCGTCAACTTGATTTGCGGATCATCGACGGACACCTACGGTACGAAAAATTTGCATATCCGCTGTACAACGTCGATGGGCGGATCGAAGTCAACGAGGACGTCGTGCGAATCACCGATTTCCGAGGTCTCAGTGCAAACTCGGGCATCGTACGTTGTGAAGGCACCTACCGAATTCCAAAGCCGTCGGCCGACCCTAACCTGTTCCGCATCTCCGATTCCGGCAGCGGCGTCGAAGTCCCGCCTCAGCTTGCACTGGTCTTCCAAACCACCAACATCCCGATGGATGATGCGCTGCGATCCTCGCTGCCCGAGTCAGCCCAGCACACTTGGGACTCGCTCGCCCCGGGCGGTGTCTTGGACGAAGCGGATGTTTGGGTCACGCAACAAGAACACTCGGATCCTTTGCAAATCGATTTAACCGCCCGGCAAATCTACGCTAACCAGATCAACAACCGAACGCTCAGTTTGCG
>CAXBHV010000938.1:0-3737 GCA_963974855.1 uncultured Rhodopirellula sp.
AAGTTGATTTTTGGCTCTCTCGCCCTCCACAGTTTCTTCTGTCGCGAGTCCCACCATGCTGCCCATCATCCAGAAGCACAGCAGCATGATGAGCCAGAACCAAGAGAAGTCACCCATCATCGTTCCGCCCGGCATCGTCAGCAGAAAAACTACCGGCATGAGCAGACACAATATGAACAGTAAGTTGAGCCAGCCTGATCGTTTCGTATGCTTTTCCATGATGTTTTTCTATCTGCTTTATGCTGTTATATGTTCCGTTGCCGATCGCAACACTATGCCGCATGTGCGGAGCCTTCGTCATCTTCCTTCCATGCCGCCGAGCGTATCACGGCGACAAGCTGCCGCCGGACAGCGTGCGTCTCCGTTAGTTAGATTTCCCATATGGGGCCGCCTCGAACAGCTTGAGGTATGGATTCGCGTTAGATTGCCCACCAGTTTCCGCGTCTATCGCGTAGTGGTCTTTTTGGCACTTTTCTCGTGCTTTAATGGACGAATGGCGTCAACCTAGTAATCGCAGAACAGGCTTGCGATCCAGCCTGAAAAGTTATGGTGTCGACAACGATTGGCCAGCACACTTGGGCCAACTCACCCGACGGAATTCGCCAGTTCGCCAGTTCGCGTAGTGTTGCGGCTGCTGCGCCGATCGGGGGCCATTCTCGGTGAAAACGAATTCTGACTCATTAGTTCTAGTCTCGTGGGTAGCTCGCGTATTGATCCTGCGTCTTCGACAGGCAAATCGTTCTTAATCACAGCGCAATGGCGAGTGCGACAACGCGGTCAAGTGGCGAGGAGCGACTTGACCGCGTTTCTAGTTTCAGGGAATCGTCCCTGACCGCACCATTATCGGTTGAATACCGGTGCGGACTGGCTGACCATCGGATGAGTCACCGTTGGTGCCGGACAGGTGACGACGGGCGAACCGATCGTCACAGGTTGCGAAGTGACGACGCGAGTCGGCGAGACAGGTGCCGCCGGAATCACAACATTCGATTGCGGAACATAGTCGCGCTGTGGCGTTACGTAGGTTTGCGGAACGATCGTGCGTTGCGGCGCGATATAGGTCCGCGGTGCGGTGTAACGCTGCGGAGTGCTGCGGAACATCGAACGACTGCTGCTGTAGCTGCGCCTTTGGGATGGCTTGCTTTCCCAAAATCCTTTGTCCGGTCGCTGACGACGGTCCACAGTGGAGCGAATTCGATTACTTGCTTCTGCCGCTTCAGCCATTACGAACAATCCGAGCAAGGATACCACAGCAAGGGCGGTGGGGTTTAAACGAGTCATCGGGGAACCCTCGAGAGTCAACACTGGCCCGATCACCTAGGACCAGTCGATAGAGGTAGGCATCTCACTTCGACTTTGAAGTGGATGTTGGTGACCATGCCTGTGATCTAATGCGAAGGTCACACCAATCAAACTTTTAGGGCAATCCGATCAAGCAATTTGCGATCAAACCGATGAAGATAAACCAAGAAATGCCAACGATTTGTTGTAGTTTTGAAGGTCGCAACTATTTCGCACTTTCGCTTTTACGACTCAAACGCATTTTGTGTCGCTAAGCAATCCAAGGCAGACAGCGTCAACCCGCGATTTCACCGTCAACCAGCGTGCCACGTCAATGTCGATCCGGACCTTCGCGGTTCGAGATAATACTATTCGGCACGACTACCGCAAATGAAGACGATTATTATTCCCGAAGACTCGTTGGCCGGTCAGCAACATTTTGTCATCGCAGATGGGAAGCTTGCATCATTGGAAGAATTGAACGCGGAAGTACGTCAGTCACTTTGAGCGTTCTCTCCAGTGAATGAGAATGCCATACTCAAGACCCTGCGCACCACCTGAGAACAGACACGGATTGCGTTGAATAAATCGCTGGATTCCGCGGTCGATGATCGAGTCATTTCTACGCTTCATGTAGAGATGACCAGCAACGCGCCCACGGCGGCGTCAGGCCCGAGATAAACAATCTAGTCCGCGTGCTCAGTTTTTAGCTCCAATCGAACTTCGTAAAGCCAAAGGCCAATGCGGTGACGAATGCACGAATGAAGCAAGTCGGAAAGACGGAATACTGAACCGCGATAGCTCTTCTTGCATCATCCATTCCGCATCCTTTTCACATCGTCTTCGTAAAGAGATTGGGTGCGATCTCGTAGCTCGGGTCGATGCGTCTGCACACGGCATCGAAGGGCGTATAGGCGTCCAGCATGATGTTGTTATGACGCTGCGGCGAGTGCGCTGGCACGAGCGACCGCGTGGCGGACCATTTGGCTGGTGTAACCCCATTCATTGTCGTACCAGCCCATGACTTTGACCAAGTTGCCTCCGATCACGCGAGTCATCTCGGCATCGATGATCGAAGCACGAGAATCGCCGATGATATCGGATGAAACCAGCGGATCGTCAGTGATGCCAAGCACACCTCGATAACGATCGCTGTCTGCCTCTTCGCGGAACAGGTTGTTGATTTCATCCGCCGACGTATTGCGTCGAGTCAGCACGACGACATCGGAAATCGATCCACTGACCAGCGGAATACGCAGTGCCACGCCGTCGAAGTCTTTAGTCAATCCGGCGACCGTTTTTGTCGTTGCACTCGCCGCACCGGTACTGGTAGGTACCAAGTTCGCAGCCCCCGCACGGCCGCGACGTACCTGCTTATTCGGGCCATCAACAAGGCTCTGCGATGATGTGTAGCCGTGTATCGTAGTGAGCAACGATTTCTCAATTCCGATGTGTCGATCGAGCACTTCCATGATTGGGGCGACACAGTTGGTCGTACAACTGGCCGTCGAAACGATTGGCGACGAGAGCACTTCCTTCAGTGGCGTCACGCCATGCACGATCATCGGCACGCCGTCGCTCTTGGGCGGAGCGGAGACGATCACTTGACTCGCGCCAGCATCAATATGTTGTTGCAGCTCGTCCTGCGTACGGAACGCGCCGCTACACTCAAAGACCAATTCGACGCCTAACTCTTTCCACGGCAGTTTTGAAGGATCCTTTTCTGAGAACACGGGGAGAGTCTTGCCGTCAATCACTAAACCGTTGTCTTGAACTGCGACTGTTTTGTCAAAGCGGCCATGAACCGTGTCGTAGCGGATCAGATAGGCCAAGTTGTCGATTGGAACGAGATCATTGGCGGCAACCAGTTGTAACTCTGGGGTTTCGAGCAGTATTCGCAAAGCAGCACGGCCGATGCGTCCGAGTCCGTTGATGGCAACTTTCATAACAGGTTTCCTTGTGGTGAACGTGAGTGCTTCGATGAGACACTGATCGAGGTAGCACATGCCGTGCCGATCGTATCAAGTCGGTGCGTAGGATTGGAATGCATGCAGAAGGTATATGATCGGGATCGTCCGAGCACTAAAGTTAAAGTGCAATCATCTCTCCTGACGGACAGGCTATCGGCAACCAAGACGCATGAGAATAAAATCGCAAGCTGGAAGCGTACGCTACGTTCCTCACGCTACGGCTGGGTCCATGCTCGTCGGGTCGATGCCCAGCGTTTGCAACGCTTTTCTCAGCGTGGCTCTGTCCGCGTCGGATGAATCGCCAATCGCTAGTAGGGTCGCATACACGATGTGCTCTGCGTCGACCTCGAAGTGACGTCGCAAGGCAGTACGGGTGTCGCTACGTCCGAAACCATCGGTGCCAAGCGTTGTGTACCTACCTGGTATCCATTGGCGAATCTGGTCGGGCACGAATACGATGTAGTCAGTGACCGCAACAAAAGGGCC
>CAXBHV010000939.1:0-3735 GCA_963974855.1 uncultured Rhodopirellula sp.
TCCTACTTTTCCGTCGGGGCCGATGCGAATCGTGACTGCGCGGTAAAGCCAATTGCTTTTTAGTAGTAGAAACCCATCGTCACCAAAATCCACGATTTGGGCTTCGGGATTACCGGGAACTTCAAACCATATCGATGGCAACTCAATCGTTTGGAACTTTTCCAATTCAAGTTTCGGTATGCCAAGTCGGGTTACTTGGAAATACTCGTCCCGTTGTGGTGACTTTAACCACTGCGAGACATCGGCATTGGTACTGTGGATGTGGAAAAGCGACATTTCATTTCCACTGGTAACGACGGCGGTCGGACCATGGCCTGCCAAGTCGCCAAACGAGCAAGCAGCATCGATGTTCTGCAACAACATCGCATTGGCATCGAGCGGAGCATCTTGAATTTGATAAATTCCGTTGTGGTCGACAAGAACGTCGACATAGGGAATCGCGGAATTTCCCCATAGTAGTGGATCAAACGCATCAAACGGTTGCGAGCCTGATCCTATACCGCCACGATCAAACAATCCCGCTAGCTTGGGAGTCGATCGGTTGCTTTGGTCGCTGGAATACAGCAAGAAGTATCCGTCGCGATGATAGATCCAAGTGTAGCCATAATTCAGTTGGTTATATTGTTGGTCAGAGATTGGCTGAAAAAGCAAGTGACTATTGGAACCAGGGTCCGACGCGATTAGCGTTTCGTCGGTCCAAGTGAACTCTCGACCCGCCGAAATCTGATCGGCTTCGCTAGGGCGAACATAAGGCGACTCGAGTTTCGCTTCGACCGCGGACCTCGCTTGAACCACGATGTAATCGTTGCGCTGTTTTTCAGAATCCCAACGATACTCTTCCACGGTTTGATAGAGTTCGCCCTCTGAATCCACTCGGGTTTGCCGCACGTCGCCTGGTAGTCGATAGGCAAATTCATGAGCAAATGAAAAGATGACGAAGCTGATGATTGTCCAGGCCGACAGCACGCTGAGGGTCAGACCGATTGCCGCGAACCAGCTTCCGATGTCATGGGACGCGGATCGCGGTGACTGGTCACTAAGTGCGACATAAGCGTGATGGGCAATGATCAACAACGCAGCCAAGATGGTCACGACGGGAATCATCCAATACCCGAACGTGTGCCACGTCGCCGAATCGCATGCGGCAGAGGTAAATCCGACGGGTAATGTGGCAATCAGCAACGGCAATGGGCGCGAGCCCACCCAACGTGCTCGGCGAGAAACCATCCACACGGTGGCTGGATAAAACGAAAATCCAGCAATCCAAATGAATACGCCTGCGGCAAGGGAGATCGAGGACGCTGGACGCGTCTGCGGTGCGACCGATGCGAGCCAAGCCCAAGCGATTAACATTGGAATTGCAATCGCGAGACTATGAACCGCCATCGCCGCGAATGCCTTGGCAAGATAGATCCGTGTTCTTGATACAGGCTGCGAAAAGAGCAAACCGCGGACTTCACTACGTTGCTCGGGCAAAGTTTGCATCAAGCCAATGGCAATCGCATAGAGTGCGGAAACGACCATCGTTGCCGAGCTCATCTGCTGTGCCAATGCTGTGGTCCAACCATCGGAGCTTGGCAGATTTATCCACAATAAAACCGCAGCGGCGATCATTGCGATTGGTAGAAAGCGAACCGCTTCACGCCACTCTTTCCAGAACATCATCGCGATTGCTCCTGAGTTGAAACCAATGAATCGTTATCGGTACAAGCTTTCCCGCCATACGGCGTCGACGTAACAAACGAATGCTCCGCACGCTCGCGTGAAAGGTAGGCCACCACCAAATCGTCAAGCGAAGTCGTCAGTGCTTCGACATCGCCATGCGTGAGTGATATTAGCCGTTCAGTGAAATCGCTCGGAGCATCCGCGACACAGACCAAAACGTGTTTTCCGACAAGGCGAACTTCGACAATCCCCGCAGCGATCGATTGCAGTTTCGATAACAGTTCAGCCGGATCTTCTTCAGGCGATACCTCCATCGCGTATCGATTTACCCTGGATTGGAAATCGGCAAGCGAGGTGTGAATTAGCAATCGTCCTGCGATCATGACCGCGATTTCGTCAGCAATTCGCTCCACATCGTCGATCAAGTGGGTGCTCAGCAGGACGGTTCTCGGTCGACCATCACAGGTTGATTGTCCCGCGAAATCGATGAGTGTTTCGTTCAGCGATCGGCGACTGACCGGATCAAGCCCGAGGGCTGGATCATCCAGAATCAATAATTCCGGATCGCCCGCCAAGGTCGCCGCAAGGCTGACGCCAGCTCGTTGACCACGACTCAAGTCGCCGACGCGTTGTTTAGCGTCGATGGCAAAGTGGGTGACAATTTCCGAGAATCGTTGCTGGTCCCAGTGATCGTTGAATGAGCGAGTGAATTTGGCAATCTCGCTGACTCGCATCCAGGGATACAAATAGTGTCCTTCGACCAAATAGCCGATCCGGCGACGATGCTCGGGCGACAAATCGTGCGAATTGACGCCCAGGATTTGGCTCCGGCCTCGCGTCGGTGCCAACAATCCCATCATCATTCGTATCGTGGTCGTTTTCCCTGCTCCGTTCAGTCCTAACAACGCGGTGACTTTGCCAGGCGGAACATCGAAATCCAATTGGTTGACGACGCAGCGATGATCGAAATAACGCGTCAATCCCGCTGCATGAATCGCAGGCATTGCAGTGTCAATCATGATGTTTTCCCTTTTTGATCACCAAGCACTTTTGAGCATTGTTTTTGCACGAGCGACACCAGTTCTGGCTCCGAGAAGCCAAGTAAAACGGCCTCGCTCACCAAAGGGTCGATCAAGGCGTTGACTCGCCGAACACGCTCTGCCTTGGTAAAGATTTCACGTCGCTGAACGACGAAGTACCCACGCCCCTGCTGGCTTTCGATGACGCCATCGCGAGTCAATTGGGAATAGGCTTTTGCCACTGTGTTGTGGTTGATCACCAATTCGCTGGCCAATCCGCGGACGCTTGGTAGCGGGTCGCCTGTGCGGATCTTTCCACCGGCGATCGCGGCGCGGATCTGTTCTACGATCTGACGAAAGATCGGAACGTCGCTGCCGGTCGTAATTTGAATCGTTAACATCGAACCTCTCGCACTGACCCATCTGTACCGCGTTATGTAGTACGGTAGGCGAGTAGAGTGCCGAATGCAAGTTTCATTTTCAAAAAAAGTTTTAGGCAGCGTGCGGAAGAGCCATATCATTTCATTCGGCGAATCGGACGCAGTGACGCTGGTTAGGACCGTCGGAAGAATAGCTGGCGGCATTTTCCGTAGTGGACGAGGCAGCGAGTCCTTTTTGGCTGAATGAAGCTGTAGGACTCGTTGCCTAGTCCACTACCGCCCCCGATTTATTGTTTCGAACGTCCTTAGCAGCGACTCCGTGTCGTTGGTCGAAGGGGGATCAATGTGGTTTGTCAGCCAAGCGACATTCTCTGCCAGGCGATCGCTTTTGATTCTGGCAGTGAATCTCGCGGGTGGTAATCGAAACCACTCTTGGATAATCGTAGGTTCCCCGACAGGCTGCTCGGTCCCGCGGTAGGGTAGTTCACATGCAGCTTTCTTCGTGTTTCGATGCAGCGGATGGAGCGTTCTGCGAGTAAGCTGTAAGGCAGTTCCAAACAGGCACGCGAAAGTATTTGGGCATTGCTTCGTTGGCCGCCTCAGGCGTGGATTGTGATTTGTTGATTGAATGATCCGTTTGCGATCAAACGGCTCGTTAAGCATAAGCCCTT
>CAXBHV010000940.1:0-3734 GCA_963974855.1 uncultured Rhodopirellula sp.
CCACATCCTTTCCCATTGTCTGACAACTTCCGCTTGCATCCGAGGTGCTATAATCCAGATTGTCGTTTATTCGACTGCCCCATTAAATGAGCCGAACTCGCTAGCGTCGGGTCGCCGGTGAATAGAACGTTATGAAACTGAGGCCCGCAGTTAGCGCCGTCGGCTCACAAATAGACGGAAAACCCAAAACGGGGACAGTCGAATGAATGAACGATGAAGCAAACGCGGATGAAGTAGGTTCGATCGATTAGTGCGCGGGATCGACGCCTTGGCAAAGATTCAGCCGAACCGATAGTTTCTGTTTTGCAAACTTGATGCCTAAAACGTTATGACGTCCGCGGCATTGCTGAGGGTGAGATTCCATGTGCCCCAGTGCCACATACCTAACTCAAAAGGCCGTGATAGCTTTAACAGCAAAACGGTAGTGGCGTTGAAGAGAAGGGGGATCGATGCAATGCATCAAGCCCACAATAAAATGGCACATCGATTGCAGTAATATCTAAGCAAAATGTCCTGGGGGGATGAGCTGATGTCTACCAACGATTTGCGAGCGGTCGAGTTTTTCGGCGGACCGATTGATGGACATGTTGAAGCATTTTCGGCACCGATGAAGCCCTTCGTCGCGATCAAACCGGTCGCTCCGGCTCACCCTGTCAGTTCGTTCACTCGGTTGTTGCGACTACTGCGGTTGCATGGACATCAATCGCCAGCGGTGTTAGCAGTCTATGAAATGCAAACACGTACCACTGGCGCCGGGTATTTCTATTTGCGTTCCGTCGTGGCGACCGACTGCGACATGAACCCCATCATCGTCGACGCCATGATCCAGCGGTCCGATCTCTCGCTGCGTCCGATGACGCTGTCTGATCTAAAGTAGATGGCATTGGGTTCGCAGCGCAGAAGATTGAGTATGTGAGTATGGACGGGTTCAGTTCCGCTGCCGCTGCAGTTGGCAAACACGTAGACAAACACACAGGCGTTCTGTGATCTGACAGCTCCGCTCGACTGGATGCTGTATAACAAAGTCAGCCTTGCGAACGCCTGACAACTCACCAGACCAACGCAGTCTCGATGTGCGACATGATCTAACTCCGCGACAACTCTGACATAGGTAGACACCGCCATGAAAGCCTCGGACCTTTTCATCAAAGCGTTGGAAAATGAAGGTGTCACGTTTGTGTTTGGAATTCCCGGCGAAGAGAACCTCGACTTTCTCGATTCGCTTTCGCGTTCCAACATCAAGTTGATTTTGACGCGTCACGAACAAGCAGCTGGTTTCATGGCTGCGACCTACGGTCGTTTGACGGGCAAAGCGGGTGTTTGTTTGTCGACGCTTGGTCCCGGTGCGACCAATCTGGTCACCGCGGCAGCGTACGCTCAGCTCGGTGGGATGCCTATGATGATGATCACGGGCCAGAAACCTGTGAAACGAAGCAAGCAAGGTCAGTTTCAAATTGTCGATATCGTGGCGATGATGGAACCGCTAACTAAGTACACGCGTCAATTGGTCAGCGGGTCCAACATCCCGTCGCGAGTGCGCGAAGCATTTCGCTTGGCACAGGAAGAGAAGCCCGGCGCGGTGCACCTTGAATTCCCCGAAGACATTGCCGAAGAGGAAACGAAAGAGCCGGTGATCGAGGCCAGTTTGGTCCGTCGTCCGATCGCCGAATCCAAATCGATCCTGGCTGCGGTCGACCGTTTGCAAAAAGCTAAACATCCATTGTTGATTGTGGGTGGTGGTGCGAACCGCAAAATGACTTGCAACATGCTGCGAAACTTTGTTGAAAAGTTCGGCATTCCCTTTGTCACGACGCAGATGGGCAAAGGGGTTGTCGATGAACGTGGCCCGCTGTTTCTTGGCAATGCGGCATTGTCGGGCGGCGACTTTGTCCATCGCGCGATCGACGCTGCCGATTTGATTGTCAACATTGGTCACGACGTCGTGGAAAAGCCGCCGTTTTTCATGCGGCCTGGTGGCGTCGAAGTCATCCATATGAATTTCTCGACGGCATCGGTCGACCCCGTGTACTTTCCCCAAGTCGAGGTGGTCGGCGATATCGCGAACAGTGTTTGGCAGATCAGCGAACTGCTTGAAAAACAAGATAGCTGGGATTTCTCGCGATTCATGGAGGTGCGAAAGCACGGTGAATTGCAGCTCGCCGAAGGAGCGGACGATGACCGTTTTCCGATCTATCCTCAACGATTGGTGGCCGATGTTCGCAAGGCAGTTGAAGACGAAGGAATCATTGCGTTGGACAACGGGGTCTACAAGATCTGGTTCGCACGCAATTACAAGGCTCACTCACCGAACTCCGTGATGTTGGACAACGCACTCGCATCGATGGGGGCGGGTTTGCCGTCGGCGATGGCGGCCAAGTTAGTGCATCCGCAGCGAAGCGTAACGGCAGTTTGTGGCGACGGTGGGTTTATGATGAATTCGCAAGAATTAGAAACCGCGGTCCGTCTGAATTTGCACATCGTCGTGATCATCCTCCGCGACAATGCGTATGGGATGATCAAGTGGAAACAGGCGAACATGGGTCTGCGTGATTTCGGTCTGGACTATGGCAATCCCGACTTTGTCAAATACGCCCAAAGCTACGGAGCCGAAGGACATCGTGTGAATAGTGCTGCAGAGCTATTGCCCTTGCTACAAAAATGTCACTCCGAGCATGCCGTTCATGTGATTGAAGTCCCGGTCGATTACTCCGAGAATGATCAAATCCTGAACCACGACATCAAGCACCGCAGCGCCGCGATTTAGCGTGCCGTTAACCCTCGAGAGATATTATGAAACGCAAATGGCCTTATTTTCTCGCCAACGAACCGCTGACTCCTAATACCGACTTGAAGGTGCTGGACAAGTATTCGGGCGAACTCGCAGCCGAAGTAGCGGTGGCGGATGCAGACGCGATTGACCGTGGCATCGCTGGCTGTGTCAAAGCCGCTGGCCCATTGGCGGCCATGCGGCCCTACGAGCGTCAAGACATTCTGAATCATTGTGTGAAACGATTCAGTGAACGCTCCGATGAATTGGCAATGTCGTTGTGCATCGAAGCGGGAAAACCGATCCGGGATGCTCGCGGCGAAGTCACGCGTTTGATTGACACGTTTCGGATTGCCGCCGAGGAATCGGTCCGAATGAGCGGCGAGGTGATGAATCTGGAGATTTCGGCTCGTGCCGCCGGCTATCGTGGGATGTGGAAACGTGTTCCGATTGGGCCTTGCTCTTTCATCAGCCCCTTTAATTTCCCCTTGAACCTTGCCGCACACAAAGTCGCACCGGCCTTGGCGGTAGGATGTCCGTTCGTGTTGAAACCGGCGAGCCGCACGCCGCTCGGGGCACTGATTATTGGCGAAGTCCTTGCTGAAACCGATTTACCCAAAGGGACGTTTTCGATTCTGCCCTGTTCACGTGACGGAGCCGATTTGTTTACGACCGACGAGCGTCTGAAACTGCTCAGTTTCACCGGTTCGCCCGACGTCGGTTGGGCATTGAAATCGAAAGCGGGCAAAAAGAAAGTCGTGCTCGAACTCGGAGGCAACGCCGCCTGTATCGTCGACCGCGACGCTGATTTAGACGATGCGGTCAAACGCATTGTCTTTGGCGCGTTTTACCAGTCCGGGCAAAGTTGTATCGGCGTACAGCGGATCATCGTCCATGATGATATTTATGACGCACTGCGTGATTCGCTGGTTGCGGCCACGAAGGCGCTGGTCGCTGGCGATCCCAA
>CAXBHV010000941.1:0-3724 GCA_963974855.1 uncultured Rhodopirellula sp.
GATCCATCCCTGCACAAAAATATCAATCAGACTTTCGGCTGTGACCTCGCCGGTATTGGTGCGGTAGGCGATGTTCTCGCGGACGACACAATATTTGTAGCCGGCCTCTTTGGCACGCTGGGCCGGAGTTTGTCCATCCGCGTTGTGTCCGTACTTACCCGTTTTCGCCATGAAGTTTGCGAAATCAGATGCGCATTTCATCAGGTTTTCGTCGCCGCTGACCGCGTCGAGTTTGTGCTCTTCGCGGAACGCGTTCGTTTGCTTTACGATTGCCCGCTCGACTTGTTGAGTCATTGTTTTGGCTGCCGCAGGATCCGCTGATTCGACGCGCGACGACCACAGGGCAACGCATAGGACAAACAAGCATAGTTGGATTCGTCGCATCGTAAGTACCTTTGGTTTCGGGAAGGATGTTGGGATTAACGCTATCGCGATTGGCTTCGCAATTCCTGCGCCGGGTTAGGTCTGCGAAAAGAAGCAAGCCCTTTTACATGGCGTTGCTTGACATGGTGCCAGTGTGAGCGATTCTCAGTCAACCACGTGGTTGATTGAGATTCACCTTCCTACGGAAAGCATCAAGAGTCAATCACGGAACGATCTTTCACAGGCAACTTTTTGTAACTTCGATTTCACGTAAATTGACCCAACGATTGGTCCACGAAATGCATTCAGGAGAAATACGTTCAGGAACTGCATTGTGCGTGACAGGAATCGGAATCGATCCGCTTGCTTTGCGGAGTGAGCGTTCCCTCTCCTGTTCGTTCCCATTTTCGTTACTTGGAGAAAACTCATGAAAACAACAATGCAATATGCGATTTTGACGATCGCGTTGACCGTGCTTTCGCTAGGCACCGTTACGGCACAGGAAGTCACAAACAAAGATCGAAACGTTTCACGGTCGCAGAATCGGGCCAACGTAGGACGTCTTGATGAAAAGACTCGCGGTGCAAATATCCGAGTCAGCCAGTTAATCGGATACAACATTCAAAACTCACAAGGAGAAAGCGTCGGTGAGATCAAGGACATCGTTCTTGACGCAACCACGGGCAAAGTCCGCTATGCCGCCGTCACCTACGGTGGATTCCTCGGCATGGGCAATAAGCTGTTCGCCGTCCCTTTCGAAGCATTCAAGGTACAAGTCGATCCTGATGAGCTTGACGATGGCGATGAAATCGACTCAGACGATTACGTCTTGGTCTTGAACGTCACCCAAGAACAGCTCAAAGGCCAGCAAGGATTCGACGACGACAATTGGCCGAATATGGCTGACCGAACATGGGCTAGCGATCTCGATAAGCGATACGGTGTCAATCGTAACGAAGACGCCAAAGATCGCATGCTACGGGAAAATCGGGCCAACCGAGCCAACCGCGAAAACCGAGTGAAACGCAATGAGGGCGATCAATAACACGATCGCACCAACATTACGCCAGTCGTCACGAGGGGCACTGTTCACTCGTGGCGATTTTTTTTTTGCTCACGATAACACCTCCCTTTTTCAATTCCATTTGTTTCAAGGTATTACGATGAAGAATCCATTGTTCCCCGCTTTGTTTGTCGCGGTCTCTCTTGGTCTCGCTGGTTGCGATGTCGAACAAGGAGGCACGTCCGGTGCGGTCAGTCCCGGCACAACGACTCCTGCGACTGCGGATCCCGATGGCGACGTTGATATTAATATCGATGCTGGCGACGCCCCAAGTGAGAACCGCACCGAGCGGCGACAAGAACGTCGTGAAAACATTCGCGAGGCGATCGATGACGTCGATGTTAATGTCGGTAACGGCGGCGTCGACGTGAAAGTCGACTAAACGGATGCGTTTGTAGAGAACAAGAATTGCTCGATTAAACGCAGCGAGTTGGGCTGCATCGCAACCGACATATGTGTCCCCGTTAAACGGTGCACTTTCGGTAATGGAGCGACGTCGAAATTGACAGGGCGAACGTATGCATCCACAGTTGCCCAAATGACCAGTCGCCGGACATGTTGGTCCAGGTGTGAGTGGCAGCTTGCTCGCACCGGATCACCCATTACCGCGACTTCGGGAATCAGGTTGCATGTGGTTTGATGCAGCAAGGTTGGAACCAAGCCGGCGCGAAAGACGGGGGCAATCGAAACGAGTGCCGACACTGGGTGCGATTGGCACTGGGCGATTGCCCGCCTCGCAACCCAATCGCCAAAACTATGAGTCACCAAAGCGATCGAGCCTCCCGACCGCGGCTCTTTTAGCAACGTACTTAAACGAGCAACGCTGCTGTCGAGGTTGCGAAACACCATGCGATCTCGCCACAGTGAGACGTCATCACAATGCCGCCGTAGCGAATGCTGCAACGGCCACAACAAAAAACGTGGTTCGCAGAAACCCGGTATCAGCACGACTTTTTCAATTGGAGATTGGACGGCTGGCTGCGGTGTCGAATGAGTCGCACTCATATTCGGGGACATAAGAATCGTGATGAGCGTTGCACGTGATCGGTGAACAATTTTGACGCCACTGTATCTGTAGCAAGCAACATCGTCGAGCTGGTCGAAATTCGATTGTTGCGAAGCGTTGGATTCGGCACGCACTTTGCTAATAGGCCACCATCCCTTTATCAAGTGCTCTCATGCATCTCCAACCTTCGCATCTCCAATCTTCAAGGAACATTGATGTCAATCGCTACTTCGCCATCGACTTCGTCCAACGCTAAAGCAGAACAAACAAAATTGACAGGCATGGGGGCAATTCCTCACGAAAATGGGGTTGCGTTTCGTGTTTGGGCTCCGCATGCGAATCAAGTCAGCGTGATCGGTGATTTCAATAACTGGTCGGGTGACCTTGATCAAATGACGGCCGAAGGTAACGGCTATTGGTACGGCAATGTCAGCTCGGCGAGTGTCGGCCAAGGCTATAAATTCCAGATCACCAACGGAGATCAGGTTTTCGATCGCATCGATCCTTATGCACGCGAGGTCACCAATTCGGTGGGCGAAGGCATCATCTATGACTCTGCCTATGATTGGGCAGACGATGATTTCCAAATGCCTCCGCACAACGAGATCGTCATTTATGAAATGCATATCGGTACGTTCCATCGCAGCGATGATGATCAGCCCGGTTCGTTTGAGGACGCGTTAATGCGGCTTCCCCACCTCAAGCAGTTGGGGGTGAATGTGTTGCAGATCATGCCGGTATCGGAATTCGCCGGAGATTTGTCGTGGGGTTATAACCCAGCTCACATTTTTGCGGTGGAAAGTGCATACGGAGGTCCGGACGCGCTCAAAGACTTTGTCAAGAAAGCTCACGCCGAAGGTTTTGCGGTCGTGATGGATGTTGTCTACAACCACTTTGGTCCGAGCGACTTGGATTTGTGGCGGTTCGATGGATGGAGCGAAAACGATAAGGGCGGTATCTATTTCTACAATGACCATCGCTCCTCGACGCCCTGGGGTGATACCCGTCCCGACTATGGTCGCGGTGAGGTCCGGCAATTCATTTATGACAATGCGAAAATGTGGCTCGAGGATTTCCATGTCGATGGGTTGCGCTATGACATGACGGCCTACATTCGCACGATCAGCGGGATCGGTGATGACGACATTAGCGAAGGCTGGGGATTAATGCAGTGGATCAATCGTGACCTTGCTGAACAATTTCCAAATTGCTTGCTCGTTGCAGAAGATTTGCAGAAGAATAACTGGTTAACGAAGCCGCACGATCATGGCGGTGCTGGTTTTTCGACGCAG
>CAXBHV010000942.1:0-3720 GCA_963974855.1 uncultured Rhodopirellula sp.
CTTTCTTGGTGTAGTTTATCTTGGCCGCCTGTGCAAACACTGACTTTGTACCTACGAAGAACTGTCTGTTGTCTGGATTGGTGCCACAAATCGCAATCATTGCTGGCAGTTGCGCTGGCGGTGCAGCGTATTCACCTGCGCTGATGGACTTTTTGATCATGACTCGCAATAACGCCAGCATGTTCATTTGTGGACCAGCGGTCATTAAGGCGGCCACGGGCGTTGAAACGACGATGGAAGAAATTGGGGGCGCGGCTGCCAATGCTACGATCAGCGGCAATATTCACTTTGTTGCCGAGGACGACGCCCACGCATTGGAATTGGTCAAAGACCTGCTCTCGTATTTACCGTCGAACAACTTGGACAACCCACCGCACCGTCTTGTTGAAAACATCTCGATGGAAGCCGATCCAGCGATGAATGACCTTGTCCCCGAGGATGCTCGCGGGATGCTGGACATGATTCCCATCATTGAGCGGATTTTTGATGACGGTAAATTTCTGCAAGTTCACGAACTTTACGCGACCAGCCTGCTGGTTGGCTTCGCTCGCTTAGATGGGATTGTCGTTGGTGTGATCGCAAATCAACCCAAAGTCAAAGCGGGTACGTTGGACATTGATGCCTCGGACAAGGGTGCTCGGTTCATCAGGTTTTGTAACGCGTTCAACATTCCATTAGTGACCCTGGTCGACGTGCCGGGCTTCTTGCCTGGTGTTCAGCAAGAACAAGGCGGTATTATTCGCCACGGTGCGAAGATGTTGTTCGCCTACAGTGCCGCGACGGTTCCTAAAATCACTCTCATTATTCGCAAAGCGTACGGTGGTGCCTACTTGGCGATGTGTAGTCGCGACTTAGGTGCCGACGCTGTCTATGCTTGGCCTACCGCAGAAATCGCCGTGATGGGTGCCGATGGTGCAACCAACGTTTTGTATCGGCGAGAGATCGAAGCCGCCGAAGACAGCAATCAGAAACGGGCTGAATTGGTCAAGGAATACCACGACCAATTTGCATCACCCTACATGGCGGCATCCCGCGGCATGATCACCGATGTGATCGAGCCCGCGATGAGTCGCGCCACCTTATCGTTAGCACTTCGCAATACGCTTCAGAAGAGCGAAACCCGTCCACCCAAAAAACACGGTTTGATCCCGCTGTAATCAACAGGAACTTAAACGTATGAAGAAGCTGAGAATCACCGTTGACGGAAAACCTTACGAGGTCACTGTTGAACAACTTGACGTAGATAAGCCCGTGCGCCCGCACACCGGCGCGATCCCTGGTCCTGCGCCCGTAGCAACGCCGCCAGTAAAACGGGCCGACGCGCCACGACCGGTTTTGCAAGCCGGTGCGATCTCTAGCCCCATGGCCGGTGTCGTATTGTCGGTCGCAGTTCAAAAAGGCGAAAGCGTTGTCCGAGATCAAGTCCTGCTGATCTTGGAAGCGATGAAAATGGAAAACCAAATTGTCGCGCCGGCCGATGCCACCGTCGCCAACGTGCACGTCGAGGCAGGTGATTCGGTAACCGAAGGCCATTTGCTGGTGGAACTGGAATAATGATTGGCAAAATTAGTTTCGAGCCGCTATTTCATTCCACTGGCCATCATGGGCATGCTGGTGGTGTTTGTGGCGCTCAGTGTTCTGATCGCGATCATCTCCGCGATGCCGCGGGTGATTGAGATCCTCGAAAACAAGGCGTTAAAGAAGGAAGCAAAAACGCAGGGCAGTCGAAAATCGGCTTCATCTGAAAAAGCTCTCGCGATTGCGCCGTCACCGAGCGAACCCGAATCCCAACCTGATCTGCCACATGAACTAATCGCGGTCATCGCGGCGGCAGCCGAGTTTGAACTTGGTCCTGTCCGTATCGTGCGAATGCGACCGTTGACGCCATCGGAACTGGCATGGACGCTTGAAGGTCGCTTGCGGCACCACGCGTCACACCGCTTGCAGCCTAGAAACCGCTAAACCGAAATAACCTGATCTATGAACGCGTTTGAGTTCTTGACGTCCAAAGCTAGCCAGCTATTTCACACGTCCGCATTTCCCAGTTTAGAAATTGGGAACGCGATCATGATCGTGATCGGGCTAATTTTTGTTTACTTGGCAATCGCTAAAGATTACGAACCGCTGCTATTGGTTCCGATCGGCTTTGGGATCGTCGTTGGCAACATTCCCGCCGTGCAGGGAATGCCGCTTAGCGTTTACGACGAAGGCAGCGTGCTTCGGTTTCTGTATTTCGGTGTTGAAAAGGGTGTCTATCCGCCGCTGATCTTTTTAGGGATCGGTGCAATGACCGACTTTTCAACGATGTTGTCCAACCCCAAGTTGATCTTGCTTGGTGCGGCGGCTCAGATCGGCGTTTTTGGAACTTTCCTAGGCGCGCTGGTGCTGGGATTTGACCCGAATGAAGCTGGCGCAATCGGAATCATCGGGGGCGCAGACGGCCCGACTGCGATTTTCCTGTCGTCACGACTCGCCCCTCACCTACTCGGTGCAATCGCCATCGCGGCTTATTCATACATGGCGCTAGTTCCAGTTATCCAGCCTCCGATCATGAAGCTGTTGACGACCAAAGAAGAACGACTGATTCGAATGCCACCTTCGCGAACCGTTTCGACTCGCGAACGGATTCTGTTTCCGATCATCGGTTTCCTTGTATGTACGATGCTTGCTCCTGGTGCGATCGTTCTAATCGGTATGCTCTTTTTCGGAAACCTTCTAAAGGAATGTACGGTCACGGATCGATTGGCCGCTACAGCTCGTACAGCAATGATCGACATCGTGACGATCTTGCTGGGATTCTGCGTCGGTGCCAGCACGAGCGCACCTTACTTTTTGAAACAGGAATCGATTTTAATCTTCGTGCTTGGTGCACTAGCATTCTCTGTTGCAACGGCTAGTGGGGTGATCTTCGCAAAGTTCATGAACCTGTTCCTGCATACGAAGATCAATCCACTGTTGGGTGCTGCTGGTGTTTCCGCCGTTCCCGATTCAGCGAGAGTCGTTCATATGGTGGGACGCGAAGCCGATCCACAAAACTTTTTATTGATGCACGCAATGGCCCCCAACGTTGCCGGCGTGATCGGTTCAGCGATTGCGGCTGGCGTGCTGTGGTCGCAATTGGCGAACTAACCTCTCTATCGCTGGAATTCGATTTTCCAGCTCGAAACTCAAAGAACCCGGATTCAGAATTATTATTCTTTAGCAACGCTTTGTCACCATCTCCGCATCAAAGGAAATTCGCATGCCTCATCACACCTACAAGAAGATTGAGATCGTCGGCACATCAACGGTCTCAATGGAGGATGCCGTTAATAATGCAGTCGCACAAGCATCGGGATCTGTCCGAGGACTGACTTGGTTCGAGGTCATTGAGACTCGTGGAACGATCGACGAGGGCAAGGTCTCGCATTGGCAAGTCACCGTGAAGATCGGATTTACGATCGATTGAGTTCGGGTTGGTCACAGCAGTTGGCATGCCAGCGTCAATATTGCAGGAAACATGCCCGCGGCTAGCGCCGTCGGCTCAGATCATTATGGGGAATGACTCATGTTGACCTGCAATAGTAGAAATCAAATAGGCCGGAGGCCGAAAAATGACCTGCCGTTGGCGTGAGCCAACGGTTTAGGGCAACGCTGTGAAGCATTTTTTGTAGCGGAACCCGTCAACGGCTTGTTGATTTAATCCAAATGCAAATCGCAACGGTGAGCCGTGGGCCGTAA
>CAXBHV010000943.1:0-3713 GCA_963974855.1 uncultured Rhodopirellula sp.
CATGGAACTACTCAGCAATAATGTCCTGGAACCTTGGCTCTACGGAGCAAGCACCGGCATCTCTGCTGTCGCCGTGATCGTTGCGGCGGTGTTTTGGGGCTGGCTGTGGGGACCCGTTGGTTTGCTTCTGTCGACTCCGTTGACCGTTTGCCTCGTGGTACTTGGTCGCTATGTCCCGCGTTTCAAAATTCTTTCGACACTGCTTGGAGAGGAAGTCGAGATACGAGCGTCGATGCGGTTCTACCAACGAATGCTTGCCGGTGATCAGCATCGAGCCAGCGAATTGCTGAATCAGCATGTCGACGAAATGGACTTCAACGCCGCCTGTGATGAAGTGATCGTTCCGGCGCTCAAACGCATCCGTTTCGATCACAACGCCGACCACCTCAGCGGTGCTGACGCGAGTCGGCTATTCGCAATGGCTGGTGGATTGATAGACGGGCTCAAACAAGAAACCAATCACGAATCGTCCGACGCAAAGTCAGCGGAACTGCCGGTCGTCATCGGATGTACGTCGCATCATTTCAGTGAATCTTTGGTTCTAAATTTGCTTCGCATTGGAAGCAGCGGAAGGTACCAACTTATTAGCATCGATGAGGATACGCTGCCACAAGAAGTAGGGCGACGAATTGTTGCCAACGATCCGGCAGTCGTCGTGATCGTTGTCCTACCCAAAGGAGGGTTTGTGCAAGCCCGTTATCTTTGCAAGTCGATTCGTGGTGAAGGTTACACCGGGCAAATCGTGATCTCGTGTCTCGGTAAGTTCAAGAACTTCGACAAGCTGTTTGTCAAGTTTCGCAAGGCCGGTGCGACCAGCGTGACCACATCGTATTCGCAAACGCAGGCGAAGATTGATTCCATTTTAAAGCGACACGCCCCTTCGGCTGCATCGCTACCTACACAACCTGAACCCGTTGCTGAAGTCACAACTTGATTTCACTAAGTGAACAAACAATGACCACCATTCTGCTTGTCGATGATCACGACGACATTCGCGACATGATGACCAAGCATTTGCAAAAGCGTGGTTACGCCGTCGTGACCGCCAAGAACGGAATCGAAGCCGTCCTCGTGACCGCTCAGGCAGCCCCGTCGTTGATTTTGATGGATGTCAACATGCCCGAGCTCGACGGGTTGGAAGCGACCATGCAAATTCGTGCTGCGGACGTTGAGAACCGTATCCCGGTCATCGCACTTACCGCTCACGCGTTGCCGGACGATGAATCCCGAGCCATTGCTGCGGGTTGCGACGCCTTCCATCCCAAGCCGATTGATTTTGAAGTGCTGTTTTTGCAGATCAGCAAACTACTCGGCGAGACAGCTACCGATTCCGATGCGGTGCGTCCGTGAAAACAGGCAAATGTCGCTGCGGCAGTCGTATTTTCTTCAACAACCATGGTTGCCTTAGCTGCCATGCGCCGCTCGGACGCTGTATTCCGTGCGGTTCACTCACAAGTTTTTCCGACGGAAAATCGTCCTGGACATGCGATTCATGCGGAACCGTGGTGCATGCCTGCACCAACCAATCCCATGGCGTTTGTCATTCGTTTAACGAATTAGCGAACACACTTTGCCGCTTCTGCCAATTCACCAGCGTGATTCCACCGCTGAGTCAACCTGAGAGCGTTCGTCGTTGGGCAACGATGGAATCCGCAAAGCGTCGATTGCTGTTACAACTCGAAGAACTCAATTTACCGCCATTCATCGACGGTGTGCAGCAATCGCATCCACTGAGCTTCGAGTTTCTTGAAAACTCGGTCGATGCTCAAGGACAACCGAACAATGTCACGACTGGGCATGAGAACGGTCTGATCACGATCAACTTAGCGGAGGCGGACAGTGTCCATCGCGAGCGGCTTCGCGTTGAATTGGGCGAACCTCACCGCACACTTATCGGGCACATGCGACATGAGGTCGGGCACTACATCGACTGGTCATGGGCATCACGCGTAGCGTCTGAGAAGTACCAGCAACTCTTTGGTGATCCTGTTGCGATTGACTATAGCGAAGCGATCAAACGGCACTATGACCAAGGCCCGCCATCGAACTGGGCGAGCAGCTATGTCAGCGCCTACGCTTCGATGCATCCGTGGGAAGACTTCGCAGAAACAGTTAACGCCTACCTCGACATCATCGCAATCGCGACCACCGCCATTGAATTGGGTCGCAGCGAATTGGATCTATCGGCGGACGCGGACGCTGAAGAACTCGTTTTGTCGGTCCTGGAAATCGTCGTCGAAGTGAACGAATACAACTTTGACCTGGGACTAATGCCGTTGTTGCCCGAACGCATACCACCCGCCGTTTTAGACAAACTAGTGTACGTACACGCATTGCGTAGCAAAAACCTTTCCCCCACTCCTCAAGTAGTGAATTGAAAATGAACCAAATCCTTGTTGGCAGCCATATCAAATACACCGTCAATTCGCCGACTACCTTTCTGCTGAATGTCTCCGTTGCTCAGAACGAGCATCAGTTGATAACGAAAGAGTCGATCGAAGTCTTTCCCTTTCACAAAATCGAAGAATGTGCCGTCGGCCCGCTCGGCAATCGCTTGCTGCGTATGACGGCTGAACCCGGTGAACTCACGATTCAATATCAGGCCACGGTGGAACTCCATGCGAACGAAGTCGATTCGACTAACTTGTGCGAGGTCGACTACGAGAATCTTCCCGCAGACGTGCTGAGTTACCTCAATCCGAGTCGCTACTGCGAGTCCGACAAGTTGTTTCGTTTTGCTGGGGAAGAGTTCGGTGATTTGGTTCCCGGTTACTCTCGAGTGACCGCAATCTGCAACTGGACCTATGATCATCTGACCTACACGCCTGGCAGCACCGGCCCGACGACCACCGCTTGCGATGTCTTGTTACAGCGAACCGGTGTGTGCCGCGACTATGCCCATGTCGCCATCAGTCTCTGTCGTGCGATGGGCATCCCGGCTCGTTACGTTTCGGGGTACGCCGTCAATTTGCAACCGCCAGATTTTCACGGATTCTTTGAAGCCTACCTCAGCGGAGAGTGGTTTTTGTTCGACGCGACAAGACTTGCCCCCGTTGGCGGCCTGGTTCGCATCGGCACCGGACGCGATGCCGCCGACGTCGCGTTCGCGACTCTTCGCGGTGATGCTCAGAGCACTGAAATGGAAGTCTGGGCTAACGAACAAGACACCAACGACTACTTGCTGAACCCCGAGAATGTCATCACAGCAGTGAGTTCGGCTTAGTGCGAAATGCACTCTGCAGTGGTCTTCAAGCCGTATTGGCGTTCGCCAGAAAGTGGCCCACCGACTGGCGCACGCAGCTACATCAAAAGCAAAAATGACCTAGCAAATCGTCTTCGGGGATCCGCATCCGAATTGCCACAGGATTCCCGCGTCACTCGATCGAAATCCGAGACTGCGGATTCAGGCGTGAAAATGAGCCTGTTTTTACGATGAAACGTATTTTTGCGCTGCCAATCATCGCTGGCACTCGCCGGTTCCCAGGGCCAATCGAGTCAATCCGCAGCCGGCCAGAAAGACGATTCGCACGGCAATTCACGACATTTTTGCACCAGCAATCCTTGCTGAACCAAGGCAGCACGAAGGAAGTCGCTGCTAGCATTGCATCGGAACGGCGCCCCCTGAGGCTCTGAAAAAGCATGAATCGGTGCTCTGATTCGGATCAAAAAATGATTTCCAGAAAGTTTTAACGGAAGATTAGGCTCCACTACGG
>CAXBHV010000944.1:0-3712 GCA_963974855.1 uncultured Rhodopirellula sp.
TGGGCCGCCGACTCCGAATTTTCGCTTTCAGCTCGCCAATGACGCTACAAACGACGTTGACTTGGGGCTTGAACAAACCTTGGGGGTGAATCCAATAGAGACAAAAGTTCGGAGCTATTCCCGTTCACAGCCGCAGGGCTACCTCCGGTCTATTCATCCTCACTACTGCTCTGTGTATGCTTCAACCAACGACTTCGCGAACCCCCTATACGTTGGCTGCAACATGCGATACTGGGTGTGTGGCTAACGCTTACCCAGGCGGGATCTCCCCACGCACGTATATCAGACCTTGCCAGTCAGCCCGTTCATCGCTTTGTTAGGACTCGTTCGCCAAGGCGCTAAGTTCGGATGGCTTGAGTTTACATGTTGCCGGCCCGCCTGGGTTGATTACGATGCAGGTATTTTTGTTGTACTGCCCAACGAAGGCCGCAAGTCCGTTTCCATTAACGCTCATGCATCCGTGGGATTGTTCGACGCAATACGTTGTATCAGTGTATGCGAAAAAGCACGGTTGTCCCTCCCATTCATGTTGCGAGAATTGAACGGGAGTGTTTTCGTCAACCGCCCCTTTCTGAAGCTCCTCGTCGGCAAACCTAAAGGCGAATAGGAGAGTCCGGTTGCGAAGTTCATCGAACAGGCGCTGACGACTAGCGAGATTGCCGCTTACTGTTAACGCGGAAATAGCATTCACGAGGGTCGGAGTGTCGGGATTTGCTTTGAATCTCCCACGTACACCGTTTAGGCATAGGCGGTATTCGGTCGTATCATCGAACGTTGGATAGCAGCCAATCCTTCCGTATTCCGTTAACGCAAACAGCGCGATTCCACCGGTTTTCGCTGGCGCATTGTTCGGCAGCGGAGCCGGGCACGGCAAATTGTATAGTAGCGTCTTGATGAGGAAATCTACCTGTCGAACACCGAACGTGTTGTCATTAGAGTAAGCATCGGCAAAAAGCGAATTTTCAGCACGTAGTAAGTTCGTTGCAACTTCGGTCACGAACATTGCGCGATCACGTAAATCCACTTTCGCTCGGTGTCGCAGCAGACCAGTCCAGCTTCGCGTAAAGTATAAGTACCCCTCAATCAGGAAGATATTCCAGAGGTCTTCCATACTTTTTGCCGCGGCCTGGGGCCCATCAGGGATTTCACCAGCACTCTTCGGATAGCCAAGCAAACATGATTCGACGTGGGGATCATATAGAGACTCGCGTAGTCGACCTGTATCGACTTTGCCTTTGTCAAAACAGTCCCTGATTGACTGGGCGTCATCCCCTATCACAAATAGAAAGCTATCAGAGCAAAACTGTTCGCAATCGACAACGCGCATCTGAAACGGGTTTTTGTCTGTATCAATCCACGGCGGATCCATTGACACGTTGGGACCGTGAAGCGTAACGCTCAGGATTCCATCGCACATATTTGCGAAAGGACCTTGATATCCTTTCCCTTTCATGTCGTCGACGATAGCGCCAAGACCACTGGTGGTTTCAGCATCAGGGGAGGTAGATGAACTTACGGAAAACGAGTCGCCGTTACTTGCCCGAGTATCGGTCATTGTTCGTTTTCGCAGCCAGCGCCACATGCGACGTTCTCCGAGGGGCCTAACAAATTAATTATCGCTGGTTGACCGTGATGAACGCTTCGTCAGTATGGGGGGCTGGAGCCCCCGCTGTCAAGCATTGTGCGTGACGTATGTACTCGTTACCGAAAACGAGTTGGATACGAGCGGTTAGAAGTACCCTCTCCAGACGCTGAGACGGCGACCTTCCGCCGAGCTGGTGAAGTGACAGAAACCGGACGCGATCTTTTTCAGAGGCGTACTATCCGTAGTACGAATCGATTTTGATTTCGCGGTGGCGAATTCTATCGTTGCGGCATGAGCAATGAACTCTGACTTTCTGAACTGCGAACGCTGCACGATGTCGTCGAGGCGGCGCTGGGGAGCGGCGCGGATTATGTCGAACTGGAAATCCGTGGCAAACGGGTTCGGAAGCAGGCTTCGGTCGAGGTGCTGGAGTAACTGGGCCGACAGATTGCTAGGGAAGAATGCAAGGCGGCAGCGACGCGTGGACCGGCCCGAAATCGTGCGAGGGTGTCTTCTACGCGACCTGTCTGAAAACGCATCCCCTCGGTTCAGATTGAAGCTTGGCGTGGTGCGAGCGTTTTAATTCGCATTGAGTATTGCTCAAGAAATATGGAAGTTTGACGCAGTAAAGTCTCGGGAGCGGGGGGAGGCGGATTTGACGCAGGAAATTGCGATCGTGCCGTGTGCTGAGGTAATAACACATGACGCACGTCGAAAAAGTATGCCGCTTCAACTTCTGGCACTTTCCACCAGCGAGGGTGGCTCCAAAAACTAGCGACTAGGCGCGAAACATCACCGATAAAATTCCCGCGGAATTTTCGATATTTTCTCCGCCAACGCGACATCGAACCGCGCAGCGTTAAACACCGGTCAGCTGGGGAACCTCGCGCCGGAGATCCCCGCCAACGTGTCATCGAACCGCGCAGCGTTAAACGCTGGTCAGCTGGGGAACCTCGAGGGTAAAGACTATTCATCGTCCACCAAATGACACCGGGGAGCGCAGCAGCCCCAACGCGTATTGGTTACGCGTTGGGACCCGCTACGCTCCCCATCGCTGGGGATCCCGATGAATACTTGGGAACGTTAGCTACTCGGTCGGTTCATCTTCCGCCGGTTTATCTTCCCGATAGTTTCCGTTAATGGCATCGGTAATGAGCTCAGAGAGTGTTTCGGCTGTCTCTCGAGTTTCAACCGATGTTTCCGGCGCATCGATTACGTGATACTGAAACGCGGCTACTCGTTGCAGTAAAAACTTCATGACAACACCTTGAAAGCAAATCCAGCTGCTCGCGCTCGAGCTTTTGCCGCATTAGTACCTTTGAGCCTCAATCCGACAACCACACCTCGGCCATCGATGGCCGGTAGCCTCACGTCATGATTGTCACCATCGACAACGTTCGCGCAAACATTGTGCGAAGTGATCGATTCTGGCAATCGGCCATACTTTCCCGATTGAGGGTGGTACGGTACGTCGTGGACGCTGCACTTTCGCCAAGCGGCGTTGGCGATTTTGAGCTCTCACGCGTTTCGACTCGTTAGTCCAAGCGAACGTCGAAGCAGCCAGCCCTTCAATCGCGTTATCGGCTTTCTGCTCCGAATGACGAGTTAGTCTAACTCATCGGGGAAATGCGTTAAAATCTCGTAGCCGTCTTTTGTTACGAGGACCGTATCACTATGTCGAAATCCGCCCGTGTCCTTCAGATAAATTCCTGGCTCGATGCTAATCACCATGTTTTCGGAAAGTCGATCATCACTTTCCTCCGCCAGCCAGGGTGCTTCGTGTGTACCCAGCCCGATCCCGTGGCCCATGCGATGCAATCGCTGGTCTTCGCCGGAGTATCCTTCCTTGTTTAGAAACTCGCTTACAGCCGAGTCCAAATCACTGCAGCATGCACCGGGTTTGATCATTCCAAAAGCGAGGCGACGCGTCTCCATCATGGCATCAAACGCCGCTTTGGCCGCCGTTGATGGGGGAGCCGTAAAGTAGGTCCGCTCGCTTTCCGCCGAGTAACCATTCACCCGGGTAAGCACGAGGGCTACGTGTGGTTCGACGGTAAGCGGGTCCTGCAGTGTCAGAAGGCTTCGCCAGGGTCAGCGACGGTCTTTAATTTCGTCAAGTGTCAAAAC
>CAXBHV010000945.1:0-3710 GCA_963974855.1 uncultured Rhodopirellula sp.
CCGGCGCTACTCGAGACTGGACACCTATTTTCAGTTCGTTGCTTACCGATCGGTGCTTGAATCTCTCGCTCGCCCGGCGATTAGGAACGCAATTTCCATTGCCTGCTCGTAGTTGAGTCGCGGGTCGACGTTACTTTCATAAGCGGTCGACAGATCGCTGGAACTCAGCCCAGCGGCGCCGCCGATACACTCGGTGACATTGTTCCCTGTCAATTCGAGATGGATGCCGCCCACGATCGTGCCGTGCTGAGCATGAATGGCGAACGAGTCACGAACCTCGCTTAAGATTTGATCAAAGTGACGAGTCTTGATGCCATTCTCCGTGGTGATCGTATTGCCATGCATGGGATCAACCGACCACAACACCGGATGATTCGATGTCTGCACCGCGGCGATCAGTGGTGGCAGCGAGGCGGCGATCTGCTCGGCACCAAAACGACAGATCAACGTCATCCGGCCAGCCTCGCGATCAGGATTCAGCCGATCCAACAACTCAATCAATCCGTCAGTCGTCGTGCTCGGACCTACTTTCACTCCGATCGGATTTTTGATGCCACGAAAGTACTCGACGTGGGCACCGTCGATCGCCCGTGTTCGATCTCCGATCCAAGGAAAGTGAGTCCCCAGGTTGTACCAGCCCTCATCCGCAGCCGCTCGCCGCGTCAGCGATTCTTCGTATGCCAACAGCAACGCTTCATGAGAAGTGTAAAAATCCACACGCGATAACTCCGCCCGCGTAACTCCGCCTAACACATCCAAAAAGTTCAACGAGTCGCCGATACCACGCACCGTTTGGTGATACACGTCCGACTGCGGTGACAAACTAACAAAGTCGAGTTCCCAGTTCTCGGGATGCTTCAAATCCGCAAACCCACCCTCGGTCAACGCGCGTAGATAGTTCAACGTTTGCGCGGAATATTCGTAGGCGGCGAGCAGGTTTTGTGGACGCGTCAGACGATCTTCGGGTGTGAACGGACTGCGATTGACACAGTCGCCGCGATACGACGGCAACGTCACTCCGTCGCGAGTTTCGGTATCACTCGACCGCGGCTTGGCATACTGGCCCGCGATCCGGCCTACACGAATAATCGGTTTCTTGAGTCCATACACCAACACCAAACTCATCTGCAGCAGCACTTTGAGCTTCTTTTCGATCGGATCGGCGCGGCATGCCGCGAAGCTTTCGCTACAGTCGCCACCTTGCAATAAAAAAGCGGCCCCTTCCGCGGCCAGGGCGAGCTGCGACTTCAACCGCTCGACTTCCCAACGAGTGACCAATGGCGGTCGATCGCCGAGCCGCTTCAAAACGTCATGCAACAAATCGGAATCGGCGTAAATCGGCTGCTGCAGCGCCGTCTTTGATTTCCAACTCGATGGCTTCCAGTCACTCATTTCGAATCCGCCTTTATTCACAAAAATCGAACGCAGTCTATGGATTTTTCCGGAAACAACTTCGCTCGCCTATTTCCTTGCACCCGAAATCCCCATACTTATCCGCTCGTGGCGAGAGAACCGATGTCGCTTTGTACCGAACCGCCACGATTATCGGATCCCGCGATCAACGGCGAGCCGTTGTCACACAGTTTGCTTGACATGGCATTATCGGGCCCGCATACTCGGATGCGAACCAATGCTCTTATTGAGATCTTTAAGCATGAAAATTCGCGTTCCCGCTCTTTCGAGAACAACCGTCCTGCCAGCGACCTTTTGCGTTGCGGTCCTCTTCCTTTCGCCCACTCCTTGCCGAGCTGATTACACACTCTACACACTTCCGGGCAGCGACCTGTCGATCATGCTCGAAGGCAATGTGACGTACAACCCCGGCGGAACCGCCACGCACCGGCATCCGCGTGGATCGTTGTATTTTAACGCCAAAGACATCCAGGTCCTGAGACTGCCCACGACGGAGGCGGTTTTTGCCAAAAAGTTGCGTGAAGCCACCCAAAGTAAAGACGTCGACACGACGCTCGAAGCCGCGAAATGGGCACTGCACAACGGATTGCTTGACGAGTGCAAATCGCTGCTCAGTGCGGCTTGGAAATTGGACTCCAGCCACGCGAAAATCCGAAAACTCGCGGGAATGATGTACTATCTAAATCGCCCCGTCGCCGAAAACAAAACGATCGAAGCTGACGCTCGTGAATTGGTCGGCGGCAAGTCGATGGAACTGTCCCGCAGCAAGCATTTCTTTTTGCTGCATGATGGCGATAACGAAAAGGACACTCGCACTCGCAAAACGCGTCATGAGATGCGTTTGGAATTATTGGAAAAGGTCTACGAATCCTATTTCCTGACGTTTGCGTTCGAGGGATTGTTCCTGCGACCGCCGACCGATCCTTTGGCCGTCGTGCTGTTTAGCCAACACGCCGATTTCATGCAGATGGAAAAACGGATCGGAATGGGGCTTCGACAAGTCGCGGGCTTCTACCTTCCCAAAGAGAACATTTCGATCTTTTACGACTCCGGCACCACCCCGATGTTTCAACAGTTGCAAAAGCTAAACGATATGTTTGACGAGATGAAACAAGATGTCCGTCGCAATCGCGTGCAGGGCGGCGGGGAACTGATCCGGTTTGCCAACACCGTCGAACTGCTGATTGACATCGAACGCGAAAGCGAAGATGTCGGCACAGTATCGCACGAAGCGGTCCACCAATTGGCGGGCAATACCGATTTGTTTCCCAGCGATGGCGTGTTCGTTCGTTGGGTCCACGAAGGGCTGGCCTCGTTCTTCGAGTCCGCCAAGATGGCTCGCTGGAGTGGCGTCGGTGTCGTCGACCGAGACCGCATTGCGTACTACCGTGTCCTCGAAGGTGATCCCATCCGCGGCGGCATTGAGTTTATCGTCTCTGACCTAGGCTTTGCGATCGAAGGCATGCTTGGCAACCAATTGCCCGCCTACGGCCAAGCTTGGGCACTGACTCATTTCTTGTTCCACGAGCGATTTGACCAACTGATCAAATTCTATCGCGAAATCCAGAAAATCGACATCGAAGTCACGGACGCCGAAACGCACAAAGCAAAAGCAGAGAAGTTGGTCGCCACGTTTGACGAGTGCTTTGGGGATCGCACGACACTGGAACTGGAATGGCGGCGATACATGCGGTCTCTGCGAACGGATATGGAACGACTCGCCGAGGAGATTCGATGAGCGAGATATCATTCGCTACAACCAATCGCACTCGGCTAATAGCGATCGCAACCTGCATGCTCGTGTGGGTTACCGGATTATGCGACGCGGACGCTCGCAGAGCCGCCGCTCAAGACGCGACATACCGGCCGGCGGTAGGCGAAAGCTATCAGTACGGGATCGAAGTTCGCGTGGTCGATGTGTCCGGCAGTCGCGGCCCCAAGTCGGTTTTGAACCAACGCTGCCGCCTGAGGTACGACGTCACTCGATCGGACGCTGCGGGATGGACAGCAACTTACCACACGGTTCCTTTCTACGGATCCAAACCTTGGAGTGAATCATCACTCCAACAATCGATCCAGCATCGACAGAAGATACTGGCTCGACCTCTGGAGGAAGATCTAGCGATGCTGGGCAGTTTGCCTCCTCACGCCGTAGAAATGCACAAGCGTATACGGATACGTGCGCGTCAAACCGAACAAGATTTCTTAACCAAAGTCGATCACTATTCAGGATTGTTCCAGTTTTGCGAAGGCCAAGTGGCTGTCTCCAGCGATGGCGAAGTCACCCAACTCGCGGG
>CAXBHV010000946.1:0-3707 GCA_963974855.1 uncultured Rhodopirellula sp.
CGACGACACAAATTGACGGCCACGAGCCTAAAAGAACGCTACGTCGCCCGTTGATATACAACAAACAGGAAAATGATTGACAGGAATATGAAGCAGGAAAAATAGAGTACTCACTTCTCCGTCTTTCCAATTTTTCTGTCGCATCAATCTTTCTGTCTTGCATTCGTTAATGCTTGGTATGTGCGAACGCAACGAATCAGTCTGCGCCGGGAGCGTCAGCGGACACAATCGCCTTCGCTTTGAGCAAGCAACTCCCAACTCAAACCAAAATCCCGACGACGAGGATTGCGTTCCCAGATTGCCCGCGACATCGAGGAGCTGGCCCTCGCTATCGCGAGCAGGTACGGATGGGGTCGGGCTGTCAGTCATAGTCGTGGTGTCCTCGTGGATTTATTGAAGCGTATCAGTCGGTTAACGTTGGCCATCAGCGGGCACTAGCGGCTGGTTTTCACTCGCCAAAATCACGCAAGCCGGGCACCAGTGCATCGCCGAGCAACCCGTGTTTGTCGCGTCGTTAAGGCTTGCATTCGAGAACAGCCGCGTGGATGATTGTCATATGAACAAGTCATGGTTTCAAGTTAGCATCAAAGGCATACTCATTTTCGTCATGGTGGTCGCAGCCTATTTTGCGGGACGCACGCCATGGGAGCGCGCTGCCAAATCGAGCAATGCGGAAGTGTCAGTTCTAGATCGTGAAAACGGTCAAGTTTCATTGTACGCAGCGGTGTGGCGTGAGATCGCGCTGGAGTATCGTGATGACATACGGCAGTCGGGTGTAGAGTGGGACAAGCAGTCCGCAAAACGATTTGGCGGTGGTGGAAGTTATGTTAGTTCGCGAAATAGTGAGGAAATACGTCCGCGCATTAAACGCTGGAAATTTGCGTTGTCGAGCGATGTTGGGGACCGCAACGGTGCAATTAGAGTCGCTAAAAGCACTTGTTGTGTGCGTTTGGGATGAGCCTGCTAGCATCCAGCGCTGGGACTCAATATCGTCCCAGTTTTGTGAAATCGACGAAAATGAGCGTTTGGAACGATGGTTGATACTGGCAGGTGGCGAAGAAATGTTCGCCATGTTGCCGGACAGTGTGTTTAGCGACGAACCTCAGTTCGTTTTGTTAGCGATTCCGAATGAATCCGAGAATTTGCTTGTGATGAAGGAACACCAGCAGGTAAAAAACAACAACGCCAACATTGAGGAAGTTGCTACAACAACGTTTGGGTTCGTCAAATCAGGCAATTCATTCGAGCCAATGGTTGTTAGCCAAACGCTAAAGTCTCGTCGTTGAGAGCGTGTTCTCAGACGGGTCGCACTGAGTTCATCCGCGTAGCAATGTGGAAACGAATTTGATTAGCCAATCACTTGTCAAATGCTGAGGACGTCGAGCAATCGGACAAGTGCGAATTCAGATGCACCGTGTTGTTCTTCCTTCTGGCGTGCTTCGCCAAGGACGGGAATAATTTTGGCGGATGTTAGATCGTTGTGCGATGAACGAGGCCGTTCGGTAGGGATGCAAAAGCAACGGGGAAACACCACGAAGCATTCGTGAGAACAACACAACGAGGCCGGCGACGACTGATCTTGTTGGGCACGTCCAGTTTCCTACACCCCCGAGTTTGTTTGGCTTCTGTCTAGCTGCTATACGGGATGCAAACCAGAGATGGCGTGCGATTAATAAACGTGTTGTCGGAAAGTCGTTGAGCTGGCGCCCGTACAACCCCAGATAACGAGGATCCCGCGATAGGTGATGTGATGGGCTCGCTATGAACTAGCAGATCTGCGGCTCGTCGCACACACAGCAATGGCACCGCAGGTCTAATGAAGCTTTCGACTTTCGGTCGCTCGGGCAACCACAGATGAACACGGATTCACACCGATTACCATACGAAGCATCAGTGTGAATTGGTGGTTCCATTTGACTTGCCGACCACTTGACCTCGCATTGATTGTATCCGCAGTTTCGAAACACAAACATTTCGTTTCGGGGAACGGCGGTGGTCACACGGCGGCGTTCCACGACGCTGATTCACGAAAAACACTGCCGCCGCTCGTGTGTACCACATGGTTCGTGCGCGGAGACTGCGTGGAACGCGATTCGCCAATCGGACCGTCTCTTCGATCCTTTAGGATACCGACCGAAGTGCTACCGAGCGACATTCGACCGTATAGATTCACGTGTCGGTGAATTTCGGTTGGCGCATCGATTTCGTTGGAAGTCGGACGTTGGCGAGACCGCGCAACGACTAGTGTTTATTAGTGGCGATGAGTGTTCCAGCAAAAAAGAACATTAGTCTACGCTAATCGCACACTAATGGCGTTTCCTTGGAGGTCCGCTCTGCGTCCATTGGCAGCGGCAAGCGATTGAGCGACCGAAACGGAACTTGGCAATCGGCCGCGCACTGACGGACAGCAAGAACGGTTCGGTTCAGCGGTTGGCGGCGTGCGACTTAACCATTGCTTGGACGGCCGCCACCGCTACGCCGATGCAACCGGGGGTCATCCGCCGTCTGCCCTGTCTCGGCGGCAAATCCACAACGCATAGTAACCGCCGACAATCCCGAGCGTCATAGCAACAAAGAGGTGCCCAAGCGGCATCGTATCACGAACATCACGAAGTTCGTCTGAGAAATCTCGCAGGTTCATGGTCTTGCCACTGTATTTTGACTTTGCAATAGACTGAAACAATTGTGTCGTTGGCAAGCGTCCATTTGAGGTCGCATATTCATGTTCTCCAACGACGAACGTCAGCAGTAGGTATACGACTGATGGAATCAGCAGTCCGATTGCGAAACATCGCCGGTTGCCATTCCCGATGGCGGCATTGATTGCCTGCATAACAAACACGGCGCCGAGTAGCGTCGCGGCAATCCAAGCAATCGGTGGGCCGTTTAGAGCACCTGCAACGCAAATTGCGAGCACGGCTACGATTGCAAGAAGTGTACGAATCGACATTTGCACTTTGTGTTGCCTGTCCTTTCATGGCAAACAGCGTCCGTCAGGAGTGTTCGCCTAGTGTGGATTGGTCAGATGTTGTCGCCAGTTGCTATGCCCGCGCTCTGTCGGATAACGTCCTTCAGCACGGAGTCGGGGCATTTGATCGTCTATTCGTAAAACCTCGAAGGCCCGACGTCGCTGGATGCGATGGTTAGTGTGATCAACCGGCGCACTAACCTTGGATACAAAGAACCACCGTTCCAATATAAAGCGTCCTGGTGCAGAGTAATCCCCATGCAAACACTTTTGAGAGCGTGCCGTATACACCAGTTTGCTCCATATCGGGACTTGCTTCTTCGGTCTTCCGCGGGGGCGGAGCGTGGATTCGAGTTCGAGGCGACGTGTGATCGATTCTACTCAAGTTGACTGTTCCAGGAGCGGCCTCAGCGAATTGACCAGCGGATTTGATCGAGTTCCTTGTCGTCGAGTGCTTCGTTGACTCGCCAAAGTCAGTTCGGCGAGCGCGGGATCGGCCATGGTGACAGTAGCCCTGGCAGAGGTTCACTGGTTTGGGACCAGCGATACAGCGACCGGCAACGCCAATCCTCTGCCTTTTCAACCAGTCCTGCTCGTTTAGCATTTCGTTCAACGTAGCGACACCGGACAAGAAAGTGATCGACGTCCTAAATTAGAAAACTCTTGAAGCGACCTTAATACACATGTCCTTTTCCCGCAGGGTGATAAGCAGGTCAATATGAGTCATTCCACATAATGA
>CAXBHV010000947.1:0-3698 GCA_963974855.1 uncultured Rhodopirellula sp.
CAAACAGATTCGGGCTCAATCTCCGCGGCACGCGAAGTCAAACCCTTATTGGTTATCCCGCGTTTTTTGCTTCGCACGATACCAACACTCAACCGATACTCACATCTAGCGTTCGTTGACAACCATCTCAGACCGCTCGGTCTCGTGAAGCCTCTTAAAGAGGCTTACATTGTAGTTGATAAAATGTCGAACGGTTTGTCCGGGCGCTGTAGATGGAATAGGGTCTGTGGTGAACTGAACCTCAATTGGCTGCTGTAACTGTAAATAATCTTCTAGAGTCGGAGTTCTGACCGTAGTTCTGAATCCAAAAGCGTGCACCGGTATTGGTGAACCTCCGTCTTCGATTCGCACGTTGAATTGGCTCAGCGTGTTTTGGAGATTTCGATCCCCACCAATCACCCTGGCGTCAGCTATCAAGTCACACAGTGCAGCGGCGTTCCGCGCTGGTGTTGTCACAAGAGCAGTTGCAACGGCTGCCACACAAACAGTCGCGAGTAAGGTGCGCACTCTGAATGTCTTGGGAAGCCGTTTTCGCATTGCCTTTCCCTTTTGGATAACGAGGTAATTAACGCCGGTTGTTCCCGCGATAAGTGATGAAGTAGGGTGTTATTGGCGGTGGGTGAGAACAAGGCAGAACGCGATTATCGCCGGTTCTAGCCTCCGCGTCAACAATTAGCGGCGCCTGGTTCCGCACGATGGCGACAACTCGTTGGGCCAATGACTCCTGGGTTTCACACAAAGCACCGGGTCGCTCATAGATGAGACAACACAGACACGAATTGACAACGATGGACTATGTTTAAGGATTAGGCATCAATCACGAAAACCTGTTGGCGAATGGCGGCGATGCGTGGGCGGCGGCAGTCGAGTTTCCATTTGTGAACGGCGGCCATCGCCGCAATGGCACCATCCAATTTTTATCCGCCGCGTGGGGAGGCGAGATTGAGCGTCATCAGGATTCCCTGCAGTTCGCGATTAGGGTCAGTCCTAACACACACTCCAGTAGAACGAAATCCTTGGTTCTCGTAAAACTTGATGGCCCTGCCGTTGGTGTTTGTGACCGACAAATTCAGGTGATGGATGCCTACTTCGGCGGCCCAGATTCGCAGTTGCCCCAGTAGCATTGACGCTGCGGGCGAACCTCGATGATCGGGGGCAACCCACATCTGCACGATCTCACCATTGGCGGTGTCTTGATCGCGGTACAATGCGGCTAATCCGACACACTTATCCGCGGCAAAGGCAAATTGAGTATTGCGATCGATTCCATGACTGGTGGAAAGCAGCTGATCTCTCCACGAAGCATGATCTCTTTTGATCGCATCTTCGTAGGTTGAGCCGAACGCATCAGGGCAATCTTGAAGCGCGCGAAGCCGGATGCTTCGAAACAGGTCGACATCTGCGTTCGTTGCTCTGCGACAAGAGATCATGAAATTCCATTCGGATAACGTTTGACGTTACCGTGATCCGGCGGTTGACGTTGTGATGGCCGAGTTTAGCAAGGCCGGATGCGCGGTGCACGTCGTTGGTAGATGCCGAGGAACGACAAAAAGGACGCACTGTGCAATTTACGATCCTAGCAATGGTTTATGTAGCATGTCCAAACGTATTGTTTTGATGCCGGTTGCAGATTCAAGGATCGAGGCAAAATCGGCCGTTGCGATAGTGAGTCCCAACCGATCGGAAAACACCTGCAAGTTCGGAACCTGGGATGCATCAATAACCCAATTCAGAACCCTTCTCGCGTATTTCGGGTCTCGTACGCCGTCAAAATATTCCAACTTAGCGGCGTTATAGTCAACGATTTGGTAGCGATGCAGCGGCACGAGAAAGCGGTAAAGTTTAGGCCGGCGAAACGTGCGACGAATCCGAATAGGAAATGGCACAAACGCCATGTCAAACGACGATGCCCATGATTGGTAAAAATTTTCTGTTACGGTAAGTGATGGAGGAGACATATTCAGAATAAAGTCGCACCACCGTCCCGAGTCCACTAACTCCGCATCAAGGAAGGCGTCAAGATATTGCGCTGCATGCTCTGGTGCCACACCAGATTGCTGCCAAACTGCGTCTCCATTTGGCAGCGTAGGTGTAGCAACGCGGCACGGCGACGCACTGTAATCAGGGCGAACGGCAAACAGATCAGAGGAAGTCAGCAAAACAGTCCTCACTCAAACTTTGTGCAGGTATCGGTGGGAAACGTATCAGTCATTTTGTTGCATCACGGCAGCGATCAACTGGTCGCCGCGAGTGATCATTCACTTCGAAAACCACGACTCGGCGACTTGTCGTGCATCGCATTGTTCTGACCTATTTCAGACTAACCTGTTTGTTCGGCGTTAACCCGCCGTAGCCTGACAACGGTGTCGACGTGTATGTCCAGTCGACCATCAGGACCATTGTTTGGATCGTCGCATGTGCCGGTCAATTCAATTTGAAATCGGTCATCATCACGATCAACGAATCGCAAACGAACATTTTCAAATCCGAGGTGCTCGTAGTAATAGAGGTTTGTTACATGGTCAGCAATGGATTCGTCGTACGAATTAGGGATTTCTATCAGCTTCTGTAGGATCGATTCTGAATCAAAATGAGCATCAACCCATGACAGACTTATCACGCATTCGGAGTCGTAGTCGTCCCCACCCTGTAAAGCCGGCAACTCCGTTTTGATGACGATCCCGTGTTCTTCACGCAGTTCCCCCGACGGAAGTTTGCGAATGCGATGAGTGTAAAATTTCCCATCGTCTGCAAACGAATACACAGACTTGCCGTTCACGCCGGCCATCGTTAGCTGATTTGATGCGATCATGAGTAAATTCGTGGTGGCAGAACGGCAACGATCACTCAGTCGCCGCCACTTTAGTTTGTGTTTACGAAACGATCACGCCGGCGACTTAGGTGCATCGTGTTGTTCCCCGATGTTTTGCCACAGGCCGACCGTTGATTGTAGCGAGTCGATTGATGCACCAATATCTCGCTCTTCGCACTGCCTTCGCACTGTACAACCAGCTTCACAGCACAAAAACATCTTCACAGCACAAAAAGCTGGCAACGAATGAAACCACAGATGAGCGCTAATGGACGCCGATTACCTCCTGACGCATCTGCGTGAATCCGAGTTCATCTGTGGTTCCCACTTCTTAGGTTCTCCGTTTTGCAGTCCGACAGTCGTCACGTTTGCAGCAAAAAACATCCTCGGTTTTCATCCGTCATACCACGTTGGACCGCCAAGGCCAATTCATCGAATACTAATTTCCAATCGGGGTGCGAGGTAATTATCTTCGGTTGTCGAGGTGCTAAGTTGATCCCGTGAGTGTTATTGCTGGTCGGACCAATGACACAGCAAGTTTTATCGCCTGTGCCACGAGAGCTTATCTCCGCTTGGGGAATCACCGAGTATCGGAGAATCAGAATCTCAGGTCAAGAAATTTGGTTGGCAAATTCTCATGGTGGACATATTGATTTGCCAAACGTGGAGTCAGAAAAACAAACCCATATTGCTGGGGTTGTACTCAGCACCGGTGAGCGTCATCTGCAACGAAAGATTCAGGTGGTCGAGAATCTGGGCAAGACTCCATTGCCCGGTCAACTCATTGCCAACTTGACGCAAGTAACGAACGTCCTCGCAAGCGGCGTTCAAATTGGGGAAGTACAGATCCATTCGTCTTTGAGGCATTCAGAGTTCTCTTTCTATG
>CAXBHV010000948.1:0-3683 GCA_963974855.1 uncultured Rhodopirellula sp.
ACGAGCATTGTTGGACATCCTCGGGCGTATTCAACATCGAAGGCGGCTGCTATGCGAAAGTCATCCACCTGAGCGCAGAGAGTGAACCGGAAATCTATCAAGCGATCCGCTACGGCAGCGTACTCGAGAACGTCGTGTTCGACGAAACCACGCACGAGGTCAATTACGACGATGCGTCGATTACCGAGAATACTCGCGTCGCTTACCCGATCGAATATATCGACAACGCAAAACTTCCTTGCGTCGGAGGCCATCCGAAAAATATTATCTTTTTGACGTGTGATGCATTTGGTGTGCTACCGCCAGTGGCAAAGTTGACGCCTGAGCAAGCGATGTATCATTTCATCAGCGGCTACACCGCCAAAGTCGCGGGCACGGAAATGAACGTCAATGAACCGACCGCGACCTTCAGTGCTTGTTTCGGAGCCGCATTCCTCGTTTGGCATCCGGCGAAATACGCCGAGTTGTTGGCCGACCGCATTCGCCAACATGGCAGCCACGTGTGGTTGGTCAACACCGGATGGGGTGGTGGCCCCTACGGCGTGGGTAAACGCATGAGTATCAAGCACACGCGTGGGATCATTGACGCCATTCACGACGGTTCACTCTCATCCGCGAGCACGCGAACCGATCCAGTATTCCGCTTCGAGGTTCCGGAAACATGCGGCGATTTGCCGCGTGAAGTGCTGTGGCCTGCGGACGCTTGGGCCGACGCCGACGCCTATCAGAGCAGTGCACGACGATTGGCCGATTTGTTCCACGACAACTTTAAAAAGTTCGAGTCGGGAGCAAGTGAAGCGATTCGAAACGCAGGACCCGCTGTGTTGTAAGGAAGAATCATCGCGAGCTTGACCGCCCGAAATAATGACTTCGAGCGGGGCGGGGAGATTACAATAGGTCGGTTAAGGACCGACGTCACTCGCCAGGATTGACCGCCATGAAGCCAAAGAAAAAGAAAGCGATCTGCAAATGGGATCGTCGAGAGATCGAGGATTCGCTACCCCTGTTGTTAGCGGAAGCCCGTTCGTCGACCTACGTTTGCAAGAAATGCGGCCGCACGGCGTCGGAGAAAGCGTACCTCTGCAAACCAGTCTCCGAGAAAGACATCAAGTGAGTGGCAACTTACCTTCGCGAACAGGGAGAGGTGGCTTATTCGGGTGCACACCGTTCGAGTCGGGCCGGTTCCCACCGGCCGTCCTTAACGCATCGATAGAGTCGGCCGGTAGGAACCGGCCCTACGCACCTGAGCCGAGAGCGCTAACCGCGCGCTGTCGGTTTAGTGAGCCGTGACGCGTGAGCGGCCGGGTCCCACGCCATTACCCGGTGCCTTACGGCCCACGGCTCACAAGATCAGAAGCAACTTTAGATGTTGCATCTAACGGTATTGTTCGTGGCAGGCGTCACAGCTTTGGGTGACGGCGCCGACGAGAGGGCCGATCTCATACGTATTGGATTCTATCGCGGTTGCGATCGCCGAGGCCGCTGTCGACATTTTGTTGCTGAGCATCACGTACTCGTCATCCTCGGCATCATCCAGCCCCTCTTTCGTCAACACTTTGCCAACCGCAGCTAGAAGTTGCGCGTCGCGCCGGATTTGCTCGGCGTTCTCTTCGGTCGACTTCTTGTCGCGACTCGCCTGCTTCAATTTGTCTTTCAGCAATTCGGCGTACTCCATCAATGGCGATCGGTCGACAATCATCGACCAGTCGTTATCCGGCTCGGCGTCGCGATTGGTCAGCCCGCTGCCAGCAACCAAGTCTTGCAAGTCGGCTTTTCGCAATTTTGCTTCGTTATAGACTTGAGCCGAACCCGCTTTGCAATTGAACGCCGTTCGTGCAATCAAATCACGCGCCGCCGCCGCTTGGTCTTTCCAACGTACGTCGCCGGTGTAATCGTTGATGATCGCAAACAACGTTGCCAGAATGGACAAGTCCAAACGCGCGTCTTGGTAACCGCCTCCTTTGAACGCTCCCGGAGTCGAAACCACTTCGTCATAGTGAAGCTTTAGTCGCTTGATTTCGTCTTCGAGCGAATTCGGAGCGATCAACTTGGTCCATCCTCCACCGCCGGAGCTGGCCTCTTCACTCTCACCTGCATCGCTGGACGCTACGGCAGCAACCGCAGCGGCCGAGGACGCTTTGCGAATCGTCGCCAACGTGGGACGCTTGTCACGGAACGCTTCATCAAGCGAATCAAAGAAAACGCCGCGAGTATCGCCTTCGCTAAACGTCGGCTTTGGTGCCCGCCGCTCTTGGGCGTTTGTGCCGACCGATAGCGACAAGACGACGATCGTTAGCAGTGCGAAGCGAAAGTGCGGTGCAGCGAACATGGATGCGATTCACCCGGCAGAGGAAAAGTGAGTTGGTGACGAACCGTATTGTAGCAGAAGCATTCGCAAAGGCAGAACCCTTCAGCGGCCGCCTGCGGAGAGATCTCGCCGTTCTCAAATGCTGTCTTTGCAGGTAGGGGTGTTTTGTCGAAATTCAACCAGTCGAACGTTTTTTTTCCTGCGAGTGCAAGCAGCAGGAAACACCTACTTGCCCGTACCTGAAGTCGTCGCCCGATTGTCGAAATAGTCGATCAAGGAATAGACATCATTGTTCAGTTCCTTCATCTGATCCAGCAGTGGTGTGGTTTTGCTTTCGCTTTGACGGTGATCGTTTCCGCGCCAGAAAGCAACGGCGACAACAACACCAACCACGCTGTCACGAAAACAGTTCGGAATGTAGTCATTAGAAACGGCCGACCTTGAAAATCAAATGAAAACGACAGCCGACCGGGCCAACGATGGAGGAGAGCCAACCGGAAAGTGACAGCAATTAAGGTAAGCAGTTAGGCAGGAGTCTTTCCAGAAAATTGGCCGTTTTGGCGCTAGCCTGGTCCGCTAAAACGTTGGTGTTGTCGTGATTTTTGGTTGCGTTGGCTTTCTGCTACCTCTCCCCCAACTTCGTTGGGGGAGAGGTCGAACGGAGCCTTCAGCGACGTTCGGGTGAGGGGGCTGACCGAGCAAGCCAATGGCGACGATAACGCCGTTTGCACCGGAATTGCTCGCCGATAGCGCGGTCGCCCCCTCACCCGAGCAACGCCTTAAGGGCGTGCTCGACCTCTCCCCCGACTTCGTCGGTGGAGAGGTAACTGCGGTACAGGCCGGAAGAAAAACTCACCCCTAATATCCGACGTCAATATCAAAGTTTTAGCGGACCAGCGCTAGCCACGGTTCCGCTGTTCAACCGGGGCTAGCGTCCAAACGGCTAACGGGATTTTCACCCAATGATTCCTGCCTACCTGCTTAGTCCGCGACGAACTCGACGCAAGAGTCCACCAGCTCTGTATTAAACCAGCTCTGTATTAAACCCGCTCCGGATCTCGTGTTGTCGTTGGATTGATTCCAAATTAGACAATAAGAAAGAAAAAAAGCGGGTGCCAATAAGTATGGGCACCGTCCATCGTCGAGCAGCAGAAAATATGCCAAGCAACGGAAAATAAATGGTGGTAGCTGCACTTGTCAAATGTTTCGTTCATACTATCGATCTGCATTCTCGCCGTCGCTTCATTCTTCCCCGCATACTTTATCCGTCCATGTGAACTCATGACACTATTTAAAAACGACATTCATCGTGGTGCATGCGATCGACTGCGATTCTTCTTGGCACGCTTTCTGGTGGTGACGCTTGCCCTAGCAA
>CAXBHV010000949.1:0-3681 GCA_963974855.1 uncultured Rhodopirellula sp.
ACCTGACGCGGATCGCGGACGAGTGCACGTTCGTTCGTACGGTCAACACCGATCCGATTAACCACGATCCCGCCGTTACCTTTTTCGCAACCGGCAACCAGCAACCCGGTCGGCCCGTGATGGGCGCTTGGTTGGCTTATGGTTTGGGGGGTGATAATGCTGACTTGCCCGCGTTTGTGGTGCTAACCAGCGGCGGCGGTGGTCAAACGTTGCAGTCGCGTTATTGGGGAAGCGGTTTTCTGCCTTCGCAGTACGGTGGCGTGCAATTTCGAAATGCGGGAGATCCCGTGTTGGGCAATCTTGGGGACCCGGCAATTGCTGCGCAGATTGAAAACTACGAGTTGGCATTTCGGATGCAGTCCAGTGTGCCCGAGTTGACAGATTTGTCGCAAGAGTCGCAGGAGACCTTGGATTTGTACGGCGCGACGCCTGGTAAACCTTCGTTCGCAAACAATTGCTTGTTAGCCCGACGTTTGGCCGAACGGGGTGTTCGCTTTATCCAGCTTTGTCATCGCGACTGGGATCACCACGGTGGTTTGCCAAGTGGATTGGCGACCAAGTGCAAAGAAACCGACCAAGGAGCGACGGCCTTGGTGTTGGATTTAAAACGCCGAGGCTTACTGGACGATACGCTTGTGATCTGGGGCGGCGAGTTTGGACGCACAGCCTACAGCCAAGGAGCAATCAAACCGGACAACTTTGGTCGCGACCATCATCCGCGTTGTTTTACGATGTGGATGGCGGGCGGTGGAATGCGTCAAGGGTACATTCACGGAGAGACCGACGAATTCGGTTACAACATCACCAGAGATCCTGTTCACGTCCACGATCTGCACGCGACGTTGCTGCATCAGTTAGGAGTCGACCATAAACGGCTAACTTACCGCCACGAAGGCCGCGACTACCGTTTGACGGACGTGTCCGGAAATGTCATCCAAGACTTGCTCAGCTAACATCATCATTTGTTTGCGTGACATTAACTCGGCTCAGTGCCACTCTCGATAATGATACAGCCTGGATTCAACAACGGTGTCCACGGCAGAGATGACAATTGCTTGCACGGAATATGTGCTGGCTGTCGGGCAAGGAAGGTTAGAAAATGAAGGGTTAAAAGATGACAGGTTAGGAAATGGCAGGATGGAAAATTGCGAAGCTGTGTTGGCACATGGTGAGCGGTCTCCATTTTTTGCTGCACGTTTCTGTCCCCTGAGAGTGCGGTGCGGTCGAGAGACTGCTGTCGTCGGTTTGCGTTCAAATTTTTTAACCTTCCATTTTCAACCTGTTTTCATTCCGCGTTAGCTCGTGTCAAACGGCTCTCGATCGAGGGATTCACCGACGCTGTCCATGACAGAGATGGCAATCGGTTGCATTGCACATGTGCTAGCTGCTGATGTGCCGATTGACGTCGAAGGCACGGATCGTTTTGCCGAATGACCCGTTGCGTCGCTTTAGGTTTGCGTCGGCTTAATGAACGCTAACAGCTCGGAGAGCTGAGCGACACTCGCCAGGACGAACCGCAGGAGACGACGGTTTACGAGGGCAAAATCGAAAATACCGAACGTTCAGGTGAAGAAAAGTGTCATTTTTCTTATAGGCGAAAACCACCTAGTGCGACACTCAGGGAGAGTATGTTAAACTCTGCGGCACACCGGGGGTGTAGCTCAGTCGGTTAGAGCAGGGAACTCATAATTCCTTGGTCGCGGGTTCGAGTCCTGCCACCCCTACTTCTTGCACCGTCACGCATGTTATCGCAAGACGCCGCATCAAGCTCGTTTTCCCTATAAGGTAAACGGGCTTTTTTCGTTTCCATCTTGAGCGTGGTTACACTCTCTTCGTCGCAAGGAGTCGCATCGCGATACGGGGAGCACGCACCCTCTTGAGGTACAAATCCGACACAACCCCCCGTTGTGCCTGTAGCCGCTAGAATGGCGGGAATCGCCGTCATGTCTGCATTCGCTTGGATCGCTGCCGACTCGGCGCCTTCGATCAGGTGACCATAGGTGTCGAGAGTGAGAGTGATCGTCGAATGTCTCATGACCGACTGAATCACTTTGGCTTGAACACCTCGCATGGCCAGCCACGCGCCGCAAGTGTGCCGGAGTGCGTGAAAGTCGAGCGTCTCTCCTGCTTCGTTCTCTGGCGTCAAGAACATCGTCTTGATTCGCTTGGCCCGTTCTTGCGGGTCCCGGGTGTCTCGCAGCCACAAGCGACGCGCGGCCTTCAAATCGAACCGTATCATTTGCGCCATGTCGTATTCGCTTGGGAGTGCAAACGCTGGGGTCTTTGGCAACTTGGTTGCTAGATGCTTTTGCAAGTCTGCAGCGAGCCCAATGTCAACGCTTTGGTGGGCGACCTTTCGATTCTTTGTGTCGCCCGAAACGACTTTGACAAACGGCTGCTTGTCGGTCAGGTGAAAGCTACCACGCCCGAGACTGCGAATCTCGTTTGATCTTAGCCCGGTCTGGATTGCCAGCCGGTAAACTAATTGCCGATCACGGGCCGGACTACCCAGATAGGCCTTGCCATCGTGTACCGCCGTCATCAACCATTGCCACTCCAACGGGAGCAACATTCGCCGCTCGTATTTACGATCGGCGTTTGGATTCGGTTTCCGGACTGACAAAAATGGATCACGAACAAGCTTCTCGCCCTCGGTCAACCATTTCGAGAACCCTTTGATCGACGTCAGCCGTAGACTAATCGTTCTGGCTGCCGCACCACCATCCTTAAGTGTTGCTGCCCAACGGTTTGCATCATCAGCATTGAAGTCCCCAACACACTCAGATTCACTAAACTCTGCGAATTTGGTGATGTGTTTTTCAACCCGCGTGATGTAGTCCGCAGTCCGGCCGGCCGCCTTCAATTTGTTTTTGAAGTCTTTGACGTGTTCGCAGACTGGGCGGTTGGATTCCTTTGCGATCCGATCAGCAACCGGATCCACAATCCCATGCTGACGAACAGCAACATCAGATTGAATTTTCGCGAGAACCTGCTTGGCTACAGAGTGTTCTGGCGTTCCCGTTGAAACGCGTCTGTTCTTCCTTCGACCATTTGGAAGCACGTCAGTATAGGACGCGTACCACGGGGCCCCCTTTTCTTTACTGCGTTTATAGAGTCTCGCCATTGTGTCACCTCACAACTCACCAAGGGAAATAAGAGTCACGGCAGACCGGTGGTGAAGCCGATTTTTCGAGTTGCATGCTCTATCCGTGACGCTGATCAAGTTAGCGTTTTTAAGTTGTTCGTGTCAAAAATAAATTGCCAAAGTCCGCCGGCAGCATTATTGCTGCAAAGCTTGGTATCCGGGTGAATCATTTTCTGAATTCCACAACGCATAGATCCCTCTCATGATTCAAGTCCCTCCACATACTCTTCACCGAATGCATCAACCAACCGCTGACGATCAACGGACCAATTTCCAGTCAGCGTCACTCGTTTTGACTTCGGAACCCAGCCACGTTCTTTGCGGACATCGATGATTCGCTTGTCGCCAGCCTTGATCGCTTCAAGTTCCTCAGGACAGTCTCGCTGGATGCGGGCTTGCCAATAAGCATTGCTGTTTCTCTCACTATCGCTCAGCGTGATGGCTTCACGGTGAACTGGAGATCCTTCAGTTTTGCGATCGCCTCCATTTGGGAGCAGCACCCCGTTCATCGCCTCCCGAAACATCGCCAACGCCTC
>CAXBHV010000950.1:0-3671 GCA_963974855.1 uncultured Rhodopirellula sp.
AAACAGCTCACCGATCCTTATGCCTGGTACGTTAGTCTCGCTGACGCCACGCAACACGCCTGTAAAGTCCGAACCCGCCTCAGGCTTAGGATCAAACGTATCGATGTGTGCGGGTCCGCCGGCCAGCCAGACTTGAATCACGGCTTTCGCCCTTGCAGTCGACGGCTTACTCGAAACTTTTGCAGCTTGTTCCGAAGCGAGCATTCGTCCGGCAATGACCGCACCGGCGGAGCTTAGTAATCCACACTGCATCAATTGGCGACGTGTGAGTCCAAAGTCGATTTGTGTTTTCATGGTTGGAGCTAAACTTTAATTATCAATGAACTTGACGATCACCGGTTAGTGTCGAAACAAAAACTCGTCGCTATTAATCAATGCCCACGCCAAGTCTTGCTGACCTTCATCGGAACGACAAACACTGTCCGCGATCTGCAGTTCTTTCTCGGTGGGTCGACGCGAAAGGATCGCTAAATACAATCGTTCGGCAGCGTCTGTCGAACTAATTGCTCGACTTAGAATCTGCTTCATGCCGAAACCTTGTTTGAGCTTGCCACGCAAATGATTCGAGTTCAATAAGTGCAACGCCTGTCCCGCAGTTAGCCGATTGTTGCGTTCCGATACCATGCCGGTATCCCGTGCCGGGCGGCCAAACATCTCAAGAAAACTGCTCGTGATACTGCCGTCGGGGATCGAGATCGCACGCGTCCCATCCGGTAGGAATGTGAACGGTTCCGGTGTGATGCTCATATAAGTCTCTGTCGTCCCCGTGATTTGGCAAATTGCGTCGATCATTACTTCTGCATCCAATCGCCGCGGCGAGTAGTAAGCAAAGTACTCAGCGGTTCTTGAATCCTCGGATTGCGGTATGCACGACAGTTGATACGCATTGGATCGTAGAATCAAACGTATCATGTGTTTGATGTCATAGCTGCATCCAACAAACTTCTCTGCCAAACCGTTTAGCAACTCCTTGTTGGATGGTGGATTATCCACCCGCACATCATCCGGCGGTTCCACAATGCCGCGTCCCAGCAACCAGTGCCACAACCGATTGACACCCACACGCGCGAACCACGGATTCTTTGTACTCACCAACCAATCCGCAAATACGGCTCGCGGATCTTCACCTACGGGGATTTCGACAACGACACCATTGGGAAACGTCGCCTGTAACTGCGAATTCTGCCCAGTCGTCGCTGCCTGGCGACGATCGAAATAGATTATTTCTTCTTTCCATTCACCTGTTGGCTTGTAACCCACTTGCGAAAAGAAAACACTCATCGCCTGCAATCGCTCAGCGGGCCATTTGTCTGCTCGCTCGCCCATGAAGGTTAGCGCGACGATTTGAGCGAGCGATTGAGGCTCTGTGTTTTGAGTGGCGCGATAGAAGTTGACTTGCGGTGTGCGGAAGTTACTGCCAGAGGCCGTCAATAGCTCGCGGGCAAAAGCATCATAGGGCACATTTTTCTTGACGATATTGTGAATCCAATGATGGTAGGCCTGAGACGCTTGAGGCCACAAGTTGATCGGGAATTCCGCTTTCACTCGCAATACATCGCACCACTTCATCGCCCAATAGTCTGCGTACTCGTCTCGCTCTAGCAGTTCGTCGATCAAATTGTTGCGTTTGTTAGGGTCCTCATCGTCCAGGAACTCCGCAGCTTCGTCCATCGTCGGCAATGTACCGATCACATCGACGTAGACTCGCCGCAAGAACGCTTCGTCCGAACACAACTTGGCGGGCTGGATCTTCAATTCACTCAGCTTCGAGAACACGAGCGTATCGATCGTGCCTGAGGATTCGATGGGTGCGTCGCATTCAAACGGCGAATCGGATGCCGTACGAGAACGACTCTTTCGATTCGTTTCAGCGAGCAAATCAATTCCTTTGGGTTTTGCTGCAATACTCGGCAGCTTGGGAAGTGGCGGTGCCACGGTTGTGGTTGCGAGCGCAGCGGAAGCTGGCTGGGTTTGATTTGGCGAATGCTGCACCGAGGTCGATACCGTCTGTTTCTCGCTGGTCGCTAGCACGTATAGGACCAGAACACTGGGCAAAAGAAACCACAACACCAGCAACAAGTACAAATAAATGGGGTAGTGATGTTTGCGCGAATATTTGTATTTGTTTTTGGCCGGAGGGTGAGTGTCGATCGAGACAGAATTGGCATCGATGTGTTGCGTTTGTAGATCTGTCATCACTCACCTTCGACTTGAAAACGCAACGCCCTCGATTTCCACCAAGAGCTCGCTGCGGCACACATCCGCTTGTGCATAGATCGTGGGCAGTGGTCCGAACCGACGTTCACAAATTGCTTTACACGTTTCATAGTCCTCGGGGCGTTTGACATAGACGCGGACCTTGGCCAGATCCGATAGCTTGGCACCTGCTCCGGCCAATCCGTGGCGGGCAAAGTTCTCGCCGCTGATCAGTGCTTCGATGTTATCAATCGTTTGCTCCGTTTGTGTAGCAACATCGCCCAAATGGACGCTCTTCGAGTCCACGATACTGGCGGTTCCCGAAATCCACGTCGTTATATAATCACCGATCACGACCGCCATCGCCCGTGAAAACTTGGGACTCTTTATCGAGAAACTCGCGTCATAATCGAACGCCGCAGTTTGACGCGGGTTCTCTAACGCAATTAGCCTCACATCGCTACGATCCGTTTGCAGCGTCAAGCAACTGACGTCCAAATTTCGCCCCACCATCCCAATTCCGGTACTGGCCGGATAGACGATACTGTCACTGGATTGCGTCGGCATTTGGCCCAGTGCGTGTTGCTGCTCGAAGAAGTCCGAGCGTGCTCGATTGAGTTCTCGATATCGCTCGATTCCATCTTGGATCTCAATGATATCGCCGACATACAACCAAATCCGGACCACATCGCGAAACGACGCACCGGCGATTTTCAATCGACGTGCCATTTCGTCGAACACGAACGCGGACTGTTCATACGGGGACTGGATGCTGGCCGGCGGCGTGATGCCACCGATGTGCAACCAACGTAGACCGTCGTAAGCCACTGAGACGACGCCTGGGTTTGGAAATTCGACGCTCGTGTCCTCTCCGCCCAACGCCCAGGCTTCGATCGCCAGCGATTGTCCACCACAGGGCGGTTGAACGACAAAATTCGTGGCGGGCATTCGGTCGCCGTAGTAAGCACGAAACAGCGCTAGACATGCGACTTCATCCTCCGCACGCCGCAGGAACACCGTTTGATTGGTCACGGTCATCGAAGCCGATTGCTGCTTTAGCACAGCACGGATCGTCGAAATCGCCTCCCAAGTTTCATCGGTCACGTCACCCGTCGCTTCAGGGGTGACCATCAGTGCGACCCGGCAAACCTTTTCCAAATCGACGACCGAGTGCTGTTGTTCGGACATCAAGCACGGTGGCACACTGCGTTGTTTGCCATCGGCGTTGAGTGCGCATCCGACAGAGCAATCCTGTCCATCCAACATCCGCTTGGATGGTTCCATGCGTGAACAGATTGACGTGGGTTTGTTTGTTGAATCGCTCATAGTATTCCAAAATGGGGTCGCACCGATCGGATGCGACCGCGTGATTAAAAAGGACACTCCCGACTGGAGCGATGGAGATTAAGTTTTACTCAGCACTTGCTGAAACTCTTGGGTATCGAACAGTCGCATCGAGCGTGTGCGAACGTTTC
>CAXBHV010000951.1:0-3666 GCA_963974855.1 uncultured Rhodopirellula sp.
ACCTGGACGAGTAGTCGGCTCATCTCGGCCATCGTTTCAATAAAACGCACTGGTGAATCTCGTCGATCGGCGAGACTACCGATCTCCGCTAATCTCAACCCTTGCTCACGAAGTTCCTTTATTTCTCGAGGATACATCGATTGCATTGGCAACCCAAGGTAGCCATCTCCAAACATGGATATCGTCGATGTTACCGTGTCACCGAGTTTGGCCAGCACGACTTCGGTCGTTGGCATCAGATGGTATGGAGTCAAACGCATTCCGCTGGGTGTATCCACCGCTAGTCCAGCGTCGTAGTAGGATTGGTACACCAGTTTGAATGTCTGGCGTAAATCCTCACGCGATCGAGCCAAGCTGATCGTTAGGTCCCGGACACTGGGTCGCGATGACGCCGCATCATGCGCACTTAGAATCGCACTGCACATCGGAGGGTAACTCATTGATAAGTGAAAACACGTTGGAGCGATTCGACCGAGAACCACTACACGTTAAGTAAGTTTCAATGCCCCCCAGAACTGAATCTCGCTATTGAAAGCTAGGACAGGAAACTTCGTTAGATGCAGTCGCAACCGAGATTCGCTGCATAAACCCAATCGGTAAGTAGCGACTGGAACGGTTATCCAGCCTAATCAACCAGATGCAATCGCATGCACCTGAAAGGAGCCTTCAAAGTCGCTAATCTCATGCTACTACAGGGGGAGGGCTGCTCAGCGCTGCCAAGTGAACGTTTGTGACCCAAGTGCTTATATGTCAAATACTTGCGCTACAATTCGCCAAAGTGTGAAAAAGCGTAAAGAAGCGTTCACAGACAGAACGGGGGGGAGATTAAGATAGATGCCGGTCAAACATCGTTTTTAGCTCACCCATGTCTTGCGCGATTGCCAATTCGAACTATGAAATATTGGCATTCACCACGTTGGAAGATCTCGTATTCCAAAGGAGCAGCGCAAAACTGTATCGAGCCATCGCTTCCTTTTGCTTTGATCGGTTCGCACGAAGCTTGCACGTTGGCACTTCGTGAACCACGTCTTCCTTCAGCGGTTTACTTGGCGTGCTCGTTTGACGATGGGATTGAGATTTGGCCACTGTGTGCGATTTCCTTCCCGCGATGGGGAGTTTTCCCACAACAGGACGAATTATTAATCGGGCGATCGGCGATAACGTTTATTCAAGAGGACGAAGATCAACCGCCTGACTCATCCTCTGCCGAATCCGATTCGTCCATCGACCACGGTAACATTAATGTTACGGAACAACAGCAACGGTATCCCAAAGTGGTACTGACCATGGATGGTGAATCACGCACGAAGACGTTACGTCGAAGAGTGACGATTCTTGGTAGCCGCCACCCATGCACGTTCCGCGTGCATGGACTCCGGTTGTCCCCTTATGACCATGCGATCGTCACGGTAGATGATTCAGTTTGGTTGATCGACTTGAAGTGTCCCGAGGGTATGACTCAAGAAAAATGGGTGACGCAACTTGTCCCAAACGGCGAGGCTGTTGCGATTGGAAACATGCAGGTGCAACTTCAAGCGACCGACGAGGCTACGGATAATATCACCTCAGAATTAGGGAATGAGATTAATCCTGTCCGAAGCGAGGCGGGAGAATCAATGCTTCTACGCGTGAGGAAGACTAGCAAAAATCCGCGTGCAAACTCAGGTGCGAAGTTCGCCCCGCTTGAACTTATTCGAGATCAACTTGTCGAGGAAAATCACGATCGTTCGTTGAAGGAGGACGATGACGAGCTAGCGACGAGAATCACCGACCGTCTCGTGTCGATTCAGCAACGAAAAACGCTGCGTCGACGCCTGGTTGCGACGGTTGCCTATTCAAGTGCTTTTCTCGTGGCAATTTTCTCAATATCATGGATAGTCGTCCGCCTGCTGATTCCTGCGTTTGTGGATGCGGGTTAACTACCTGACAATTCCGTTTTCCAAGAGTTGTTTCTTGGACTTGTCTTTGGAGACGCACCGCTGGCCGCTCCGATGAAATGTGGGAATTACATCGTCGTGCAAGTCCAACAGCCCCAGGATTTGAATTGGAACGACTGGGCTTTTGATCGAGACCTCTGGACGTTTGTCTCGAAGTCCGATTCAAAACAATATCTTCCTTATGACTACTTTGTTTTTCGTGTTTCTCGATCAAATTGACCGACACAAGGAACTCATTATGCCTTTTCTTTACAAATTTGATCGGCCAACGACTCGCACGCGTGCACTTGACCGCGAAACGACGACGGACCAGCGTACCGCCACTGGGTTGCTGCGACTGCGTGAAAAGTTGGCCGAGCAGGTTCCCAAACGAACGATCAATGAAACATTGTTGCTGGCGACCTGGAACATTCGCGACTTTGACAATGCAAAGTATGGTTTCCGCAGCGACGAGTCCATGTATTACATCGCAGAAATCATTTCGCATTTCGATCTTGTTGCGGTTCAGGAGGTGAATGCTGATTTGAAAGCACTCGATCGATTGACCGCTATTCTAGGTGACTGGTGGAAGGTGCTGATCACAGATGTTACGGCCGGGAACGCGGGCAATCGTGAACGAGGAGCGTTCATTTACGATTCGCGAAAGGTGATTTTTGGCGGGTTAGCGGGCGAGATCGTGATCCCCGACAAGAAGCTGGCCGATCGTACGCTACAGCCGCAGCGGCAGCTTGCTCGCACTCCTTTTTTGTGCGGATTCGAATCGGGTTACCTGCGGTTCATGCTCTCTACCGTACATATCTATTACGGCAAGTCGGTCAGCGTTGACCCCGTCCGACTCGAAGAGATCGAAGTACTGTCAAAATTCCTGGCCAAGCATGTGGAAGATGAGCACGCCTGGGCACGTAGTCTTGTTTTGCTGGGCGACTTCAACATTTTTTCGACAGCGGATGCAACGTTCAAGGCGATTGTCGAAGCGGGCTTTTATATCCCGCCACAATTTCATGCGGTCACCTCCAACGCTGCCGGTGGAAAGCATTTTGATCAAATGGCCTTCATCAGCAAAGCTTACGATGACGATGTCGTGCGTGAACGTGTGGGGAAGTCAAAGGCCGGTGTCTTTAATTTCTTTGAGCACGTTTATCGAGATGACGAAGAGCAAACGTATCGTCCCGAGATGGGGCCGAGCTATGTGAAAAAATCCAGTGGTGAAGATCGTAGCGAGCGAGAGAAGCACAACTACTACAAACAGTGGCGAACTCACCAGATGTCCGACCACTTCCCGCTATGGTTGGAGCTGAAAATCGATTTCGGCGAAGAATACCTACGCAGTGTCGCTGGCGAAGAAATCAAAGGTTAGCAGACCGTGCCGTCACAGGGTAATCGAAGGAATCATTCGGGTGTTTCACTCCGCAAGCTGTCTATTTGCACTCCTACCGCCACAGTACCAGCTTGAAATGCCGCCCCCATTGTCGCACGGCTTTCCAAGCCGTTAGCGTGCGTCACGTTTGATCGTCGAAGCGAGAGTCTCTCCGGGTCAATGAGGACTGCTGGTCAACCGTAACGGTTCCAGCTTGGAAAGCTGGCCGACATTGGTTTCCGCCGCCTAACTGAATCGTCACCTCCCCGAAACTTGTTTTGGAGAGGTCAGAGTCGGCGGTAGCCGGCTCTGGATGGGGCTCGGAGTGTTAGAGAATGCAACGTGCAAGTTCAAGGTCACCAGCCCCCCCCC
>CAXBHV010000952.1:0-3659 GCA_963974855.1 uncultured Rhodopirellula sp.
CCGCATTTGTGCATCCGATTCGTGCAGCGGTTCAGCAGATCGATGACGCTCATCGCGACATGTGGGCAGTGCGTGATGCGTTGTGCCACCGTTACAACGACGACGCGATGCAGAGAGTGATCTACAGCGAATCTCATGACGAGGTTGCGAACGGTAAATCGCGAGTTCCCTCAGAGATTGATCCGGAAAACCCCGAGAGTTCCCATGCTCAGAAACGTGCAGTGCTAGCGGCGGCATTGGCCCTGACCGCTCCGGGAATTCCAATGCTGTTTCAAGGTCAAGAGTTGCTCGAGGACGATTGGTTCGACGATACCGATCCGATCGACTGGGATCGTGCCGATCAATTTAAAGGGATCAAGCAACTGTTTCGTGATCTGATTCGATTGCGATTGAATCTGGACGGTCATTCGCATGGTCTGTTGGGGCAGCATATCAACCCGCATCATGTCAACGATGGGGACAAGGTGATCGCGTTTGTACGACCGGATGATGAAGATCCCAATGGGGATGTGGTGGTTTTGGCGAACTTTTCCCACCGTTCGTGGGACGGATATGAGATCGGATTTCCGGACGCCGGGCATTGGAAGCTGCGTTTCAATTCCGATTGGAAAGGCTACAGTGAAGCGTTCGCTGACAAGGATGTCGATGATGTGGTTGCCGAAGAGGTGCACCGTGACGGATTGCCCGCGACCGCGAAATTGTCGTTTGGCCCCTACGCCGTGCTGGTGTTTTCAAAGCCGTAGGCCCCATTGTCGGCCAGCTTTCCAAGCTGGAACCGTTACGATCAACCGTCTGTACGTAGGAAGCGAGATGGTTCTCGCTTCGGCGGTCAAACGTTAGGCACGCTAACGGCTTGGAAAGCCGTGCGACAATGGAAGCCGGTAGTGGACGAGGCTACGAGTCCTACAGCTTCATTCAGCCAAAAAGGACTCGTTGCCTCGTCCACTACGGAAGACGCCGCCAGTTTTTCTTCCGACGGTCCTTATGCGGTTTGGATCTTGGCAACTTCTTGCAACCCAAGTTCCTCGATCGCTTCTTCGCGGATTTTGAACTTTTGGATTTTGCCGGTCACGGTGGTTGGGAAACGATCAACAAACTTCCAGTAATGCGGCACTTTGAAACGAGCCAACGAGTCAGCACAGAACTCTCGTAACTCTCTTTCGGACGCATCGTGTCCCGCTTTGAGTTTGACCCACGCGAGCCCCTCTTCGCCAAACCGGCGGTCCGGCACACCAACGACTTGAACGTCTTCGACGGCAGGGTGTTCGTACAAACGTTCTTCGATTTCGCGTGGGTAAATATTTTCGCCGCCGCGAATGATCATGTCGTGCAGCCGACCGGTGATTCGGAAATAGCCGTTGGGTTGCCGCATTCCTAAATCACCCGTATGTAACCAACCGTCTTTGTCGATAACCGCCTCGGTTTTATCGGGCATGTTGTAATAACCGAGCATCACGCCATGGCCGCGGCCACAAAATTCACCTTGTTGGCCATCGGGAAGCGTCTGGTTCGTGTCAGGATCGACAATCTTCGCTTCAAACCCCGGCAGCGGGCGTCCCACCGTGCCGACTCGCAGTTCGATTGGATCATCGGTACGAGTTTGAGTGATCAACGGAGAGGCTTCGGTTTGTCCATAGCCTATCGTCATTTCCGCTGCGCCCATGTCTCCGGTCACACGTTTCATCAGCTCGATCGGGCAAGGACTTCCCGCCATGATCCCGGTCCGCAGCGATGTCAGATCGCGGCCCGAATAACTTGGGTGCTCTAATTGGGCGATGAACATTGTCGGCACACCATACAAAGCAGTGCAACGTTCTTGCTCAATCGCATCCAGAGTCGCCTCGGCGCCGAAGCTTTCCCCTGGAAACACCATTGCCGATCCGTGCACGATGCAGCACATTGTTCCCAATACACAACCGAAACAGTGATACAGTGGCACTGGCAAACAAATTCGGTCCTTCTCGCTCAGCCGCTGAGACGCGCCCGAGTAAAACGCATTGAGCAACACGTTGCGGTGCGACAGTGTCGCTCCTTTGGGATGTCCCGTGGTGCCGGATGTGTATTGGATGTTGATTGCGTCGTTGCAATGAAGCGTGTCGGCAATATCCTCGACCCGCTGGAGGGAAACAGACTCTGCGCGGCTCAATAAATCCTCCCACATTACTGCGTATGGAAGCGGCTTGCCTCGCAACCCTATCACCCACTGCAGCTTGGGTAGCGATTCGCTGTGCAATTTTCCCGTTGTCGACGACGCGAGTTCGGGACAGGCCGCGTTCAGTATTTCTAGGAAATGAGTCGACTTGTAATGATCAATCAAAGCCAGCCCACGGACATCGGATTGCTGGAGCGCGTACTTTAGTTCGTGGGTTCGGTAGGATGGATTGATGTTGACCAGCACCACGCCGATCCGAGCGGTCGCAAATTGCAGCAGTACCCACTGCGGAACATTGGTGGCCCAAACGCCAAAATGGTCGCCCGGTAGAAAATCGAGAGCTAATAGACCCCGAGCGACTTGGGTGACCGCGTTGTCGAATTCAGACCAAGTCATGCGGACCGATGGGTCACAGAAGACAAACGCATCGTTTTGCGGATGCCGGAGCGAGGTTTCTTTGAGAACCTGCCCGATTGTAAGCCCATCGACCCAGGGTGTTGAAGTTTTGCTTTGATTTCGAGCGGCACACATGAGTGAACTCCCGTCTTTGAGTTGCTTCTATTCTAAGCGAGTATCCGCAGAACGGGCGATGTTTTGTACATAAAATCTTTTGCTGTCTCAGGGATTGCCGGCGTACAATTTCAGATAGAGAGCGAAGTTCAACGGGTGAATTTGCAAGGGGACAGCGCTCTTAAAGTCATTTTATTCTGAGGTCTTTCAATGATGGACGCCTATATCCTGTCCGCTTGCCGGACATCAATGGGTCGTTTTCAAGGTGATTTTGCGTCGCTGCCGGCTACCGTCCTTGGTTCGGTTGTGGTGCGCGAAGCGGTCGAACGAGCGCGTTTATCGGTCGTGGCCGTAAACGAAGTAATCATGGGGCAAGTGTTGACGGCCGGAGTTGGCCAGGCACCTGCGCGACAAGCGGCGATCGCCGCAGGCCTGCCAAGTTCGGTTGCTGCCTTTACCGTAAACAAAGTCTGCGGTTCGGGATTGAAGGCAGTCATGTTGGCGGCTCAGGCAGTCCAATGCGGCGATGCCGATGTGATTGTCGCCGGGGGAATGGAGAGCATGAGTCGGGCGGGCTGGGTGTTGCCACGAGACGCACCCAGAGTGGGCGATCGTAATTTGCTCGATTCACTGACGTACGACGGATTGACCTGCGCGTTCAGCGGCAGCGCGATGGGAAAAATCGCAGACCAGTTGGCGGAAGATCGCGGCATCTCGCGTACCGAACAGGATCTGTACGCGTTGCAAAGTCATGAACGCGCCACACGGGCAATCGACTCGGGGGCTTTTGAAGAGGAAATTGTGCCCGTGGTCGTTCCCGGCAACTCGGGTGATTCAACGGTGCTGCGTGACTCAGGCCCTCGCAGCGGCAGCACACTTGAGCGTCTGTCTGCACTGAAGCCTGCATTTAGCCCAGGGGGGACTGTGACCGCCGGCAATGCTTCGATGATTAGCGATGGAGCCGCGGCGGTTGTCGTCGGAAATCAATCCGCCAGTG
>CAXBHV010000953.1:0-3657 GCA_963974855.1 uncultured Rhodopirellula sp.
TTGACCCCGGCGATTTCAGCTCTCTTGCGATGGAGTGTTGCAAATCGGTTGAGAATTTCTGCATATCGCGAGTCAGCATCGCATACGCCGGCGCTGCGGCGTCTCGCAACTTTGCGAGCGCCGCCATTGCATGTAGAGTGACGACGCTGTCTTTGGCGTCGTCCGATTCCAACAGCTTGACAATCTCGGGCACCGCTGAGGTCAGTTCCAATTCTCCGCATTTCCGCAAGCAGTGTTCGCGCATGGATCTCAATCCACCGCCATTGATTCCCGCCACATACAAACCGTGTTCATCGTCTTCTGGTTTGAACGGTGGACTTTCATTGGGATATTCCGTGACCAAAGCAAGTCGTAGGTCCATGGGATTCGCCTTGCCGGTCCACGACAAAGCGTTGTCAATAACGATCATTTTTTGATCGGGATCCAATTCGCGGTTCAGCATCAAACGATTTAGCGCCATGAAGGCGATCGCCCGACGCATCGTATCGGCATTGGTGTCTTGCAATACATTGAGCAAGGAGTCCGTCTGATTGATAAACGCGCCCGTGGGTGTATTGAATTCACCTTCAGCCAACGTCTTTTCGACGATTGCGTCGAACGGAACTTCCTCCACATCAACAGAGTCGTAATGATCTAACGCGTCTTCGCATTTGAACGAGAGCGTTTCGTCGTCCGACTTGGTGCCCGCCAACAACGCGTCTCTGGCAATCTGAAACTTAGGGCGAACCTGGCCCAATGCATCGGCTGCTGCGTGGCGGACAATTTCCTCTTCATCCTTAAGCGATTCAACGAGCAGTTTCGAAATGGCTTCTGTCGAAGGGGTAACAGTTCCGAGTGCGCCGACCGTCACTGATCGCACGGATGCGAATTCCGACTGACTGGCCTGCTTGAGTAACTCAATCGTCTTGGGGTTGTGCTTCGGCAACCAAGCTGCACCAATCGCAGCACCGTGCAATGTCAAATAGGCTTTCGTCACCAGTCCTTCGGCAATAGCGTCTTCGGCACCTAATTTGCCAAGTGCCTTGAACGCTGCGACAACGTCCTCATCGCTTTGATCGTGGAAGGCGAATCTCTTGAGCGCTGGTATCGCTTCTCGGGCAGGATCACCAATGTTTGCTAGTGTTAAGCAAACCATGTCGTGGGCGGGGAAGTCGGCCTGCTCCAACGCCTCGATCAGTCGCGAGACTGCGGGGGCCGCAGCTCTGCCAAGGTTGTGGATCACATTGATGCTCGCTTCTGCCAAGTCGGCATCGTTGCTGCCGAGGTTTTGCAACAGCTCCGGCAATGCCGCTGCCCGACGCTCGTCGTCGACGTCAACCAAATTTTCTAACGCATAGGTCGCAGAGACACGCACTTGCCCGGCAGGGTCCAGCATGCCGGCACGAAGAATCGAAACCAACTTCATCTCATCAACGGTCGACTGATCGTCCATCCCTATACGATCGATCAACTCGCTACGCACTTCCGCATTGGGAAATGTCAGGCAATATTTGACTAACTCTGCTTCATTGGTCGTCTCGCCGCTCGCAAGTTTGGCAACCTCGTCTGGAACGTCTGCGTCGGGGTTTTCAGTCCCTGAGAATGGTCTGATGGCGCCGTCTAAAGTCGACGATGGGGCGATCGTTGATGGTTCGGCGGCCGGAGGTGCGGTGGAAGCGACCATGGGTGCATCGTCCGGCATTTTCGCGTTCGCTTGTTCGGCAATAAACTCCTGGTCTCTTTTCGAGAGCAGGGACAGCAAGACGAGTGTGGACTTGCCATTGTCAATTCGCTCCAGCTCGACGATCCTCCCATTGATCACCTGGATCAACCTCGCTTTTACTTTGGAGCGACCATCCAGGGTTGTCCAAACCCGTACGACCCCCGGTTTCTCAGCGGGTTTCACTGGTGCCTCGACTGTTTTGCTGTTCAATTCTTTCACGAAGTCACGGTCGGCTTGACTGAGCGCAGCCAGCGGGATTACGACGACCTTGCCATTGTCTGTTCGCTTGAGCGTTACCGATCGAGCATCATGTGTAACGGCGATTGCGTTGACACTGAATTTCTGATCGCGACTCGTCCAATCACGTGGACCGTTGTTGATCGGCGCCTCGACTGCTTTCTTTTTTTCCGCTGCTGCCATAGCAGCCCTGTCGGCTTCGCCAAACGTGTCGAACTCCAATGTTAGAACGCGGCCACCGTCTTTAGGTCGTACAAACAAATAGGTGCGATCGCCATGCGTGTAAGCTTCCGGGTGGTCCAAGATGTATTTGCGCTGATGTGTGGCCATGAAGAACAGATCAACGCGATCGCTGCTACTGACATTCGTCCGATATCGCTCTGGATATCGAACCACTTTGCGACCGAGATCGCTCAAGGTTGGATTCAATTGATGGGCCGTCAACTGTTCGCGTGACAAACCGTAGACAATCGGTTGGGAACGATCGGCAATAATCAAATCTCCCAAATTCTTGGAGGCCTTTGTCAACGGGACACCGCTATAGATGGTGTCCCTTCCGATCAAATAGCCGCCACGAGCGACTTGATACGCGTAGGAAGTTTGCGACTCACCACCCGTGATCATCTTGGGGGCCTTACTTCCCATGGTGAGATAATCTCGCATCCGAAACCCCGTGATCGACCCCGATGGACTTTGCGGAAACGGTTCCTGTTCAAACACCATCGAACCATCAAAGCTGATCGTCGCCAATGATTTCTGTGCCACCGGTCTGAAAAGGCCCGTAGCATTGACTGCGAAGACCATACTTTCGCTGCGATGGCCATTCATTCCATCACCGTGCGTGGTGACAAGCAGGTTGCCCTTGAATCTTTGCTCATAGGCGGCTGAGATGTGCACTAGTCCGTGTTTGGGTACAACCGCATCTGTCTTCAGTTTCCAATCGTTCGCTTTGGAATAGACTTTGACACTACCATCGGTTCGGCTGCCTACAATCACATGATCATCTCGCCACAATGCCACGCGAGGTGATGGCGTATCAATGGTGGCAACCACTTGATGTTGTAGCACGTCGTAGATCGAAACCTTGTTGTCGGCCTGATGTGCGAGCACAAGAAATTTGCCGTCCGCTGACATCTCCATGAAATTAGTGAGATGGTCGACTGGTAAATCTGTGAACTCAAGTGCTGCGGCAACGACTGCGGCATCCTGCGCGAAAACAGGATCGTCGTCAGGGACGAGCAACAAGCAGGCGGCGACAAACAGAATCACAGTATATGTGTGTGCTGATTTGCGAAGCATAAACACTTTTTACCCCTATTTTCATCGAATCGCATCTAAGAGATGACGCGAGAGAACGAACTCATGAAAATATACTCGTGAAAAAACAACCGCAATTTTATTGTATTCATCGATCTATCGCGACTCTGCTTGGTGATATTTTAGCGATAACGCGCTGGTTGCCAGATGATGCAGACGGTGTGTCGCCATGCGAAAGGTTTGGCCGACCAGATTTCATGTTAGGCCCAGATGGCTGCCATTTACTCGAGCTGTACAGCACGAGTGTTCCGTTTGGCCTGAGCAGGTCGTTCGGTATATACCGGTGAAGCGTCGATCCTTTTATCAGCCGACGGCGCTGGCGGGCTGCTTATTTAATCGAAATGCGAATCGCATTGGTGAGCCGTGGGCCGTAAGGCACCGGGTAATGCGTGGAACCCGGC
>CAXBHV010000954.1:0-3656 GCA_963974855.1 uncultured Rhodopirellula sp.
CCGTTGCACTGGCCCAGGCGGGGGATTGATGTTGGAGTCAACTCGTTGTGTAGTTTCAACAGGTGTGCTCTATGCGTGGTGAAGATCGCGACCAGCCCGTTGAGATCAACGTCACTTGCGTAGCACTCGCCGCTGTCTCTTCATTCCGAAATCAAATGCCTGCATCGGTCTCAATCCAACGCGGTTGAGTCCCCACTTCATTTGCTGTCATAGCAAAAGACTTGACCGCCCCTCTCAGCGCCGCTCTGCTACGGGGATGGCCACTACGATTCAAACTCTGCTCAAAGAACACCTTGACGACTTTGCCCAACGGAACCGTCTCTCCTTTGACATGGTGCGCGCAGCCGTGTGCATGAGAGACTGCCGCTCCGCCGCGATGGGTGGCCACATCAACAGTTGCCCCGACGGACACTTCGACCAAATCGCCTACAACTCCTGTCGCCATCGCTGTTGCCCGATTTGCAACGGCTTGCCCCGAGCCCGCTGGTTGAACGGCTGGAAGCATCGATTGCTGCCGTGTCCGCACTTTCACACCATCTTCACAACCCCACACGAACTGTTGCCACTGTGGCGGTACAACAAGGCGGTCTTCGCCGACACGCTGTTTGCCGCCGCATCGGAGACGCTACGAGAACTGCTTGCCGATGAAAAGTATCTGGGCGGCAAAGTCGGGATGCTCGCGGCGCTGCATACCTGGAGCCAGACGCTGGCCGGACACGTACACCTGCATGTGCTGGTGACCGCCGGAGGGCTTGATGGTGATGGCAAGTGGCGCGAGGCAAAAAAGTCGTGCTTGCTGCCACGCAAGGTGCTGATGATCAAGTTTCGAGGCAAGTTCCGAGCGATGCTACTGGAGAAACTGGCCAAGGGTGAATTGAAAGTTCCACCGTCAACGACGCCAGCGAAATTGCGAGGCCTGCTGAACCTGCTGGGTCGAACCGTTTGGAACGTCAAGATCCTGGAACGCTACGACTACGGCGATGGGGTGGCAACCTATTTGGCGAACTACCTGAAGGGAGGCCCGATCGGCAACCATCGTATCCTGTGCGAGCGTGATGGCCGCGTCTACTTTCGCTACCGGATGCAAAACTCCGATCGCACGGTCCCCGATCGCACGGTCCCCAATCGTCAGGGCGTGACCAGTTTAACGGTCGACGAGTTTTTGGGTCGGTTGCTCGAGCATGTGCCGCCCAGGCGTTTCCAAAGCGTGCGAGGCTACGGGCTGTACAGCGGCAACCAGCACAGCCACTTGGCTGAAGCTCATGCGGCACTCGGTAGCGCCGTGCCCGAAACGCAGTCGCCGCTGAGTTGGCAAGAGTTCTGTGAAGCAGCGGGACTGCCCGATGCAGGGCGTTGTCCGAAGTGCGGCAAGCCATTGGTGTCACACGATGAATTTGAACGAGGCCGATCGCCACCGCGTGCCTATCGCGACGCAGTGATTCAAGGGAGTGCAGCATGATGCGAAACTTAGTAGCCAACCGAGCCGTGCAAAAACGACACCGTCGATCGCGTGCTAGCGATCTGCGCCGAGGCCGCTGGCAGGGCGTCACAGCGGACACGTCACGAGTGCAATCGAGTAAATTTCGAAGCGAAGAGGGTGGTAAAGCCCTAAGCTGCCCAGTAGAATTCGCGGTAATCCTTTGAGGCGTCGGGCCCCTCAATACTGTGCAACCAGTAGTTGCAACGGATCACGGCTTGCAAGTCAAGCGAAGTGGCTCGTCATTCTTCCGTGACCGCTGAACTTAAACGTTCTGTCACAAGAGACTGCAATGATGACGAGCCATGACTTGCATCCGCTCGCACGCGGCGTAATTGAAGCGTTCGCGACGCAGTCATATTTCCGATCCCTTTGCTTGACCAACGCACTTGCTGAACGCGATCCGACGCAATGTTTGCGATGGGCGTTCAATCTTGTGGAGCCTTTCGTAAACGCGTTGGCGCCGAATGACGTCGTCACTCGAACGCTTTCGGCAATAGGCGGCGCAATTGCATCCCAACCTGTCAACGAGCTTTCGCAACTGGATGAACTGTCATGGCAATCGTGGTGTTCGGGTCCGTTTGACGAGGCGTCACCTTTCGCTCAACGAGCCGTTGCTAGGCTTGGTTGGGCGTCGATGCTTCTGATTGGCGACACAACAGGGACACGCGTCGAATCCAAATACACGGGGATTCACATTTCCGCAAACGCAAATGGAGCGATTCGAGAAATGGCGAACCAATGTGGTATGGCCGTGGACATGGTGTATACTGGAACAAATGATGGACGATTGATGGTGGCTGAATCATTCTCTCGCGAGATGGCCGCTCTATCTTGACTCATCTGGTCGCTCACCCCTTGAGGCGAAATGTGACAGAACCATGGGTTGTTACGGAGCGGCGGTGGCACGCGGTTTCATCTGCTTGCAAGCCAATCGCCGCCGCCCGCAAAACCCTACCGTTCGCCGACTTTGAATGGTTAGCTCTGGATTAATGTCGCAACTGTTTGACGCGATCTCACAAATTCGATGGCAATTAAGACGTGGCGTTAAAACTGATGCCATAGTCTTCACGCGGTTTCTACGGCATCATCCTGGTGCAAGTACCGAACAGATTAGTGACTTCCGCTGGTCAATGATCCCATTCGAGGCAAGACACGACTTCGTTCAATTTGTCAAACCAGAGCTTGATCGTCTAAATCAATTTGGCGTGATCGAATACCGTGATGGTTGGCACAATTCACAATGTCCCGATCCATTTGCCCGTTTGGCTGACAAATATAACGGATCCGATCTTGTCAATGCTTTTGGCACGCTCGCTTTGTCCTATTCGCAAACCATCGAGCGTCGACTAGCCGCGGCTATCGCTCGCTTCGTCGCCGACGATCGTCACGATGATATTATGCGACGCTTTGCCTACATACACTTTTTGGACGTGATCGGTATACCCGTATCTAAATGGCCAGAGCAGTTGTTGGAACTCGATATTCCAATTAAACTCGATTGGCGTAAACTTAACGCATTCTTGCCGAGATCGTTACGTAAGCATCACATGCCGGCTAGTGTCAATTGATAATGTGACGCGATATACCATACCGGCGAACAATGACATGAACCGAAGCGGCGGAGTCGGCGTTTTTGAAGTGGTCAGTCTCTGGTACTGTCCCAACAGTGTGTTGCTCCGGTGTACCCCACTTGCCTTCATCATAACGTCCAGCAAATCATGCTGGAATGAGCAAAGAACTATTCTCGGAACTGCGCCGTCTCGCAGAGGAAACACGCAACCGCAAGATTGAAGAAGTGCGGGCGGAGTATGGTAAAACAATCGCTGACATCGCAGAGATGGAACAGCGATTGATCGGTAAGCCCGTCGCGGTCCGGCCCAAGGACAAGACCGACGAGGCTCTTGTGGACCTGATCGCTGCTGTAATGCCTAGCGACCGCGCCGTCACGAATGACGATGTTTGTGGATTGCTTCGTGCTGCGGATCCTAGCCGTAAGTTCAATGCCCCAACAATTCGAGCCACGCTTCACCGACTCGTGAAAGAACGCACCATCAAGAAAATCAGCAATCCGCAGCATGGGCAAAAGGTGCGTTACTGCTTGCCGGATTTTGCGGCTGAGGAAGTGCGGACGCTGGTGGATTGGGCTGAGGAGGTGTTACGAGACGCTAACAAGCCG
>CAXBHV010000955.1:0-3651 GCA_963974855.1 uncultured Rhodopirellula sp.
CCCGCCAATGGCGAGTGGGCTGGCAATCCAATGGCAACAATTGCATCGGTGGCATAGCGAAGGTCGGCATAGCGAACCACGCTGCCTGGGAATTCATCGGTTTCGCTAAGCCGGATTTGGAACTGATATCCGCCTTGAGTTGTCCCACCTGCCAAACGACTTGCATCGATTCCAGCCAACGTCGTTAGATTCGCCGCTGGATTGCTGCTGCGAATACGCACGTAGAACGTATTGCGGGTGCCGGTCGTGCCCGGCAAGACAACCCGCATCCCGGAATCGCCATCGTTTTGGCTAAACAGATCGCGGTATTCGCCTGTAGCATTGACTTCGGCGTCGTGATCGAGTTGCATCGGCAACGCATGACCATCACGCATCAAACTGCTGTTGACGAAGGTCAACTGGCCGTTGAGCGATTCGATCCGCGAATCTTGGCTCAATGCCAAAACGCGACCATTGCCATCGAGCAGTTCGAGGACCGTATCAAGTTGTGCATCGGTTCGATCGACGTCGAACCAGACCAAGGTCCCGGCCGTGCCTTCAAAACTGTACAAGTCCTGGTCTTGGTTGGCAGCAATCGCGCCATGGACTTCGAACCCAAGCCGGATATTTTCGTCTCCGGACTTTTCATTTGCAGCGAGCGTCCCAAGTTCTTGGTGTTGTCCGATATTGGCATTCAAGTCACCGACACCGCCAATTCGACCTTCCCGTTCGGTCACTGCCGCCACGTTTCGATCGTGGCTATAGGGATCAAATTTCAGCCCTTGCCAATCGCCAGGGCTGGCAGAACCACTGCCTCGCATCGTATCGGTTTGAACCGCACCACTTGGGGTGAATCCAGCGCCGACGGTATCGTCGTTGATGCTCGTCATCACTACGGGGAACCCAGGTTGCCCAATTACCATCAAACGTCCACCGATCCGATCGACAATATCAAGCGATCGGCCGGTCGCCAAAATCTCAGCCCCGTCCACTTTGACGACCAATGACTCGGTCGAACTGCTTTCGATTCGCATTCCGCCGAAGGTATGCAGATCAGGGATTTCGATATCGCTGTCCAAGACATGAACGATATCGGTGTCGTCCCAGACGACTTCGGTGGTCAGCACTTCGCCACGAATGACCATGCCATTGATTTCGTTGTTTTCCAACTGGTTGCCACGAACGACAGGTCCCTGGTTGGCTGGCGGGATCGAGTAACGATCAATAGGTCCGGTTTGCCGCCCACTATCGCGGCGGAGTTCGGAGTTCAAAGCGTTGACATTGATGTCGATCGCAGCGCCATTGTTGCTGACGAACGTGTTACCCACGATGGTTGGCTGCGCAGCTGTGACATGAATCGTAGCAGCTGAGTTTGGTGCGAAATCATTTCTAGCACCGATTTGTGAACCGCCGATGCCATCGTCATTTTGCTCAAACACACTGTTGGCTATACGTGCTTCGGCTTGATGAATTTGAATCGGATTGAATGCAGCGGTACCGCCTCCAACGCCCGTAATGCCGCCAGCAAAAGCGATCAACGAATGGTCTAAACTGAGACGACTTGTCGGCGAAGCGTAGATCCCCGCCCAGTCGCCGGCATTGCCGCTGCTAGCGGTGTCTCCGTTGGTATCAAACGTTCCACCCGCTCCGTAACGATCGTCTGCACGAGAGGTAAAGATTACCTCATTCCCCTCGTCACCTTCGGCTAACAACGTTGTGCCAAAACCAAGTTGAATTCGCGCGCCCTGGTTCTTGATAATCATCCCAGGATCGATCACCAAACTTGCATCGATTCGGCCTTGACGGACGGTCGCAATGCTGACATCCAAGGTCGGAGCGGCGGCAACAGGAACGGCCAAGGTATCGGTGTAATCGCGAGAGGATTTATCCAATTCGGCGACCTTTTTGAACGGGCCTCCGTTGAAACTGCGATACAGGATTCGACCGACATATTTCCCGGTCGCTGCGGAAATATTCGACAACTTGATTGCACTGCCCGCTGCAACCCCGGTTACCGATTGTGCAAGCGAACCCGGACTTTCAAATCCATAGGCATCAATGAAGGTATAGCTGTACTGATAATTTCCGCTCGCTAGTGATCCAGCGCCCGGTTGCTTGGACAATCCAATGATGGGACTTGGGCGTTTTGATTCTTCAAACAAACCGCCAGGCGACCCATCAAGCAGCAGATTCTCGCCAAGCACGTGGACGATATCGGTGTCGTCGAAGCGGGCCGGAACGACCAATTGCTCAAGTGTGCCACCGGTCGGTGTATCGATACGAACAAACAGACCATTGGTCGCGTTGTTGGTGATCAGGTTGCCATGGATGCTCGGGCCGACTCGGCCATAGTCCGTGGCAAATCCGTTTCCGGAAACCGATTGTTTTTGGAATCGTGGCTCGGTGAACGTGGTGACAGCAAATGTATTGGGATCTGCAGAAATCGCACGTGAATTCTGCTCGATAATGTTATAGGAAATTTCCGCACGGGCTTCCGACAGATGAATCGGATCAATCACCCGGTTGATCGTCGACACTTCGCCGCCACCAAACGTGAACTGAGCATGATTGATGTAGTTGTCAAAAATCCCCTGTCGCTCCGCATCGCTGCGTCCTTGCAGACGATCGATGTCGTTGCGGATTTCGATCCCACCCCAGTTTGCTGACGCAGGCTGAACGGTCAGTAACGGATTGCTATTCGACCCGAGTGTTCGGTCGTTGTAGCTGGTGAAGTAAACGGGCAAATCGGGTTTGCCCTGGACTTGAATCGAACTTCGGCTGCGATTGACTCCGTCGTCATCACTTCCCACCGAGATTCGGCTGTCCAGGAATTTCATCACAACCCCAGCATCGATCACCAACTGGATTCCGCCTGGCAGAACCAAGTTGCGACCATCGGCGAGCGTTTGGCTCAACGCATCGATGTAGCCGACTTCGTATGCGATGTTATCTAACGCAGTACTGATGTTTCCGTCTTGACCGCCATTGGGCAGCAACCGCACAACAACGTCTTTGGCGCCGCTGTTCGTCAACGCCGTGGCTGCGGCAATGGCACTGGGAATGGTGGTAAACGGATTGGTCTGGGAACCCAGCAGTCCGCTTCCCGATCCGCCTGATTTGTTGACATAAACGGTATTGGATCCGGCAGGTTTGAACCAAAAGTTATAGTCGCCGCCAGCATTTCCATCGCGATCGCCATCCAACTCGCTACCACCCGCATCGGTGATGGCCGAGCCGACGTCGGAACTGAAATCAACTCGCAACTCGTACTTGCCTTCGCTCACACCCCCGGCGGACGAAACGCCCGAGTTCGGATCGTACGAGTCATTGCCCTCGGCTGCGACTCCGACAAAGTAGGTTCCCGGTGTGACCGCAAATTCAAGAAACGAATCACTGCCGAAGTAATCTTCGTTGCTGGAAATCAACTGAAGATTTCCGCCCACCTCGCGGAATAACGACAGCCGAGTGTCTAACAAACTTGCGTCGGAAAGTCGCTGTGCAAAGGTTTGAGCCTTCAGCACGCCATTCTCCGTTACATTGACTCGATACAAATCGACGTCAAGCGATTCTTGTTGATGCAGATACAGACCATGGACAAGATCGTTGTCGCCTGGGAATGCCCATTCAGGAATAAACGGACCGGGACGCTGTGTATCGGGATACTCGTCTTCA
>CAXBHV010000956.1:0-3650 GCA_963974855.1 uncultured Rhodopirellula sp.
ATTCAAAGTCAAAGATCGTGCACTGGCCACCGGCGTGACGCCGATGGATCTGGGCGATACGGTTCGCAATGCGTACTTCGGAGCCGAGGTGATGCGGTTGCAGCGAGGCCGGCACGAAGTCAAATTGATGGTCCGGCATCCCGAAGAAGAACGTAACAGTTTGGTGAATTTTCGCGAAATCCGCGTTCGTACCGCCGATGGAAAACAGAGTCCGATCACCGAATTGGCCGATGTGGAACTGAAGCGAGGGTTCTCGGAAATCAACCGTGTCGACCAGATGCGTTCGGTGACGATATCGGCCGATTTGGATGAAACCACGGCCAATGCCGATTTGATCATCGGTGAACTGCAAGCGGATTTTGTTCCCCAGTTGCTCAAGCAATACCCTGCGGTATCGCTCCGCTGGGAAGGCCAACGTGAACAGAGCAACGAGTCGGTGGGCAGTTTGATGGTCGGTTTCGGGATCGCGATCGTCTGCATGTTTGTCTTGTTGGTGCTGCAGTTTCGCAGCTACGTCCAACCGCTGTTAATCTTGGCCATCGTGCCTTTTGGTATGATCGGTGCCGTTTGGGGACACGCAGTTCTCGGGTTGCCGTTAACCTTGTTCAGCATGTTTGGGCTCGTTGCACTGGCGGGAGTGGTGGTCAACGATTCGATTGTCTTGATTGACTTTATCAATTCACGGGTTCGTGCCGGAGTTCCGCCACGTATCGCCCTGATCGAATCGGGCGAACGACGATTCCGCCCGATCATGTTGACGAGTTTAACGACGATCGCAGGGCTGTTGCCGCTGTTGACTGAAAAGTCGTTCCAGGCACAATTGTTGATCCCGATGGCCGCCAGTTTGGCGTTCGGATTGATGTTGGCGACGTCGCTCGTACTGTTGTTAATCCCAGTGTTTTATCTGATCTACATTTGGGTGATCGAACATCTTGGATTTTCAGCGATCGAGGATGAATGACCCCATCGCTTGAGGTTGTTGAAGTTAAGTTTATCGTAGGCCGAATCGCTGCGACGCGAAGATCCGGCATAACAGTGGGAAGGCACTTACCGTTACAGCCGCCTCAAGGCGGGTCATAACCACCCGGGTTCCAGGGATGGCAGCGGAGTATTCGCCAGACCGCTTTGCAGCTGCCTCGTAGAACGCCGTGTTTACGGATCGCTTCCACCGCGTATTGGCTGCACGTGGGCGTAAAACGACAGTGCGGACCCAGCATCGGGCTGATCGCCATCTGATAAAAACGGATGGGGGCAAGCACGAGAACGATGATCCAGCGGTGAATCGTTTTGAACATGCCTAGGTCTTTGATTGCGCGACAGCAGACTCACCGCGTCCGTCTCGTAGATGAATCACTGCGGCGATACTGACGACCGCGATCACTGCTGGCAGGATGAAAACGGAATACCCGGTTTTCAGTGTTTGGACGGATCCGTATTTCGTGGCTTCCGCGATCAGGATGGTGGTGTACATGGCAAACAATCCCAACATCACGGCACCCTCGAAACGCGATACCGTCGAGCGGCTGATGAAAATAGGCCAACAAATCAGGGCGATCATCGTCATCGCGGCGAGGTCAAACCATAGCACCGAAGTCGTCACCGGAACGCCCGCAGGCGACAACACAGCGGCCGCTGGCAACACGATCATCAAGTTAAACATGTTGCTGCCGACGGCGTTGCCGACAGCCAAGTCACGTTGGCCTTTCATCGCCGCTACCACCGACGTCGCTAACTCGGGAAGCGACGTCCCGATCGCGACGATGGTCAACCCGATCACGATTTCGCTGATCCCAAATTCAGTAGCAATTTTTACTGCCGAATCCACTAACAATTGAGCTCCCAAAACAAGCAATCCCAATCCAACCAGAATGTAGATCGCATTCAAAACGGCCTGCCCCACCGACAATGTGGGATGGGCTTCGAAATCGGGATCCAACTCGATTGCACTTCGCCGCGACGCTTCCTCTCGTCGACCTTTGCGAATCATGTAAATGGTATAGAGGACAAATCCCAGAAACAGCAGGATTCCTTCGACACGGCTGATGGTGCCGTCATAGGCGGTCCCCCACACGGCTACGGATGACACGATCATCACTGGTACGTCCAAACGAACCAATTGCGACGAAACCGCTAGCGGCACGATCACGGCCGAGATTCCCAGGATCAGCAAAATATTACAAATATTGCTGCCGATCACGTTGCCCAACGCAATTTCTGAATCCCCTTTCAAGCTTGAAACCGAGGAAACGGCAAGCTCGGGAGCACTGGTGCCAAACGCGACTACGGTCAAGCCGATGATTAGGGGCGAGACGCCTGCAAATGCTGCAAGTGTGACCGAACCGCGTACCAGCAATTCCGCTCCGACCACAAGAATCACAAGTCCGACGAGAAGCAACACGTAGGTCATCTGGGAATCAATCTTTGCGTAACAAGAGGGGGCGGTGGTTCGAGATGACGATTCTAAGCGGAAAGTAGGAATCGAGGAACATGCGTTGGCCGACGGCGAAAACCGTTTCATTGTTGAGAATTGGCTTACCAATGGAAGTAATCCGCAAGCAATCCGGCATTAATCGGATCTTCATCCATCGCCTGACACACGCCCCGGTGCGGCTGACGTTAAGGCCATGTTTCAGTAAAATCAGACATTCGTCCGCAAGCCGCAGCGATCGATGCGGCTTGCGTTCCCATTCTACGAGTCAAACTACGAGGTGAATTTTGATGCGTATCGTCTTTGCGTTGTTAATTGCTGGGATTTGTCTATCGCAGGTACAAGCGGAAGTGCAAACCAAAGAGGTCACTTATCAGGATGGCGACGTGACGCTCGAAGGCTTTGTCGCTTGGGATCCCGCCGCGATCTCGGATCCAACGCCGGGGATCTTGGTGGTCCACCAATGGATGGGGCAAACCGATTACGAGCAAGACCGATGCAAGCAGCTGGCGGAATTGGGCTACGTCGCATTTGCACTGGACATTTATGGCAAAGGCAACCGTCCGGCGAATCCACAGGAAGCGGCAAAGCTTTCGGGAACGTTTAAAAACAACTCGGCGTTGTACCGGAAACGTCTGAATCTGGGGCTCAAACAACTGTTGTCACAAAAGGGCGTGGATGCAAAACAAATTGCCGCGATCGGATACTGCTTTGGCGGCAAAGGTGTGCTCGAGCTCGCTCGCAGTGGTGCCGATGTCGACGGTGTCGTCAGCTTTCATGGAGCACTCGATTCGCCGAATCCCGAAGATGGCAAGAACATCAGGGCGAAAGTGCTGATTTGTCACGGAGCCGATGATCCATTTGTTCCCGCAGCCGACATCGATGCCATGAAAAAAGAGTTCAACGATGCAGGTGTCGATTGGCAAATGATCTACTATTCCGGTGCCGTGCATTCGTTCACTCAGCCGATGGCGGGTAATGACAACGCTCGCGGTGCCGCCTACAACGCCAAAGCCGATCATCGATCGTGGATTGCGATGAAAGCGTTTTTTGCCGAATTGTTTGATTGAGCCACACATCTATGCCGTAGCGAAAGTCGCCAAGACTTTCGGCGCACCCTTTGGGGGTTGCCAGCTATCGCGGTGTATAATTCGCGATAGATTGATCGTTGCGTCCAACTTCTTTTTCACCGAACCCAGATTCACCTAACCCAGAGTCAAAT
>CAXBHV010000957.1:0-3648 GCA_963974855.1 uncultured Rhodopirellula sp.
CAACCGTGCAGCCGATGAGGTCGCAGCCCGCCTGCACGAACACGGCTATTCCAAAAAGCATCTCTGGACCGGCACCATCCACTCGTTTGCACTCGAATGGATACTTCGACCTTATTCGAGTTATGATTCTCTACTCCGCAATGGGTTTTCCGTTATCGATGAAATCTCGCTCAAGAAGCTGGTTGACTCGCTCCGCAAGAAGTATGGAGTGGACACCTATGCTGAAATCAGAATGGGAATCCTCCGCAACGGCCAACTTGCAACAATTGAACCGAGTCGTCGCGGTTTGATCGAAGAGTGTCGCGAAAAACTAAAAGAACAACGCTTGCTCGACTTTGACCACGTTCTATACCTGGCCTTTAACTTACTGCACCGCAAGCCAGAGATCGCAACCACCCTCGGCGCGATCTTCTCCTTAATTTGCATTGACGAATATCAGGACACCCAAGACCTGCAATTTGGAATCCTCGCCTCCATCGTTCGAGCATCTAACGGTAACTCTCGCCTATTCATTGTCGGCGATAAGAACCAGGCAATTTATTCCTCGCTCGGCGGAATTGCAAAGACAGCCAATGAGATCCGATATGAGTTCGGCAGACCAGACCTGTCGCATCATGAGCTTTCCGGCAACTATCGCTCCACGCAAAGGATCGTCGATTTTTGCGCCAATGTCTGCGAGGCGGGTGAAGAAAAGGTCGTTTCCCTTGCCCGCCATGCCAACGAACGCGGCTTAATCACCTTCGCCAATCAGACATTTCACCAAGAGGACATAGCCCAGCCGATCAGCAGGCTGATACAACTACACATGAGCCAAGGCGTAAAGCCAGAGCACATTTGCATTCTTGGACCGTCCTGGCGGCTTCTTATCAAATTGGGACGCCAGCTTGTGCTCTGCTTGCCCGACGTGGATTTAGATGCGCCCGGCCTATCCCCGATTCGCTACGAACAAGACTCCCTTTGGTTTAAGCTCGCCCGTCTTTTTCTCACTGAGCCGTCCCCAAGGCGATTCCGCACTCGCTCCCGCTGGGCAGCCGATTTCGTCACGACTCTTGAGGCTGCACTTGCACGCGCATTGCCCGAAGAGGTGCGAGATTCGCGAGCCATCCTGCGCCTAGTAAATGACCTAACCAGCGTTGAAGAATCGGGCTTGGCTTACTTGGATGATGTCTTTGATAAATTCTTCGCAGCCCTTGATATAGATCTATCTCTATATCCTTCGCTTTCAAATTCCCGCACTAGCTTCTTTGATTCGGCGGAAGAGCGACTTATCGAACACCACTCCGAGCTAGAACCAATCTCCACGCTCAGAAAGATGTTTCGCCATCCGTCGGGAATAGTCATCAATTCGTGTCATGGAGCCAAAGGCGAAGAATACGAAGTCGTGATTTGTTTTGGTCTACTCCGCGGCCAAATCCCAAACTGGGCTAGGATTATGGATCGCGAGGTGGATGACAAAGCCGAATCTCACCGCCTTCTCTACGTGATCGCATCCCGCGCGAAGAAGTACTTGCACCTATTTGCCGAAGACGGTAGACGAACTCGCAAACAGGACCCGTATGAGACGACCCGCGAATTGGTCGCGTTTGACTGGCACTATGACGACTTGCCAGGATAGCTGCGACACTTTTGCAAATTTGCGCATCGACCAAACTGCATTCGGTGTTCGACACCGAATGCAGTTTGGTCGTTCCACGTGTCATCCGCCGGATCCCTGTTGCTCCACTCTCAAGTGCGACAGTATAAGTCAAGAATTCTTGCTGGTGCCAAAGCAACTCCGCTGAGAAGCGATTGAATGCACGTGAAGGTTCCGTGCAGGTGAAAGAATCTCATTCATCGCGGGGCGGCTGTCGGCCACCGGGATACGCAAACTGATTGCTATAGCGTCCGTCGGTATCCAATGTCTTAGCGCACCATCAGAATCGTTTGGAGACGAATGTTTGTTCAGCTGACGTCATCAGGTGCCCGGCAGCGGATTCGCCTTCTCGCTCTTCCGAAATGCTCCGGTTCAATCGACCGGATGGTGCTGTTTAACCTGGACACGATCAGAGCCACATTTTGTAAGATCAATGCCGAAACGGTGCGGCAACTGGTTAGTACGCAAGATTGGCACCGAACTGCGGCATGCGGTTAGCCTTTACTTCGTCGATCCATTGCTCCAGTTCTCGCCGGGGAGAACTCCAAAACCGCTTGCAGAGCTCGAAGTACTCCAAGACCACTTCGTTCTCGTCCTGCGCAAGTAACTCCTTCGCTAACAGCATGTTTGGTCCAAACGAATTTAGCTGGGGTGATCTTGCCGTCCCTGGGTGAAGTAGTAACCAAGCAGTTTTATTCGAGATTCGACATCATTCGGGTTCTCCGCAACATTCTTTTCGAGCGAGGTCTTTTCGGCCGATGTCATTTGTCCACCAAGTCTCGCTAATTGGTGAGCATCCGAAGCCATGGACGCGTTTCCTGAAATGATGAGAAACAAAATCGCAGAGATAAAACGAGAAACTGTATCGGATCGCATGACAAGAGGCCTAAATCTTGGGACTGTCAATCTTCTATAGCGGGAAGTATAGCAGGCCGCACGGGCAGCATGACTGAAATTCTCTCTCTCTGTTATCGAACCCGCTGTGACTTCATCGACTGGTCCGGCTGAAAATCGGTGTCGATTGCACGGATTGCCAAATTGAGTTGCAGCACCTAACACCTGCAGAAAAGTTGTCTCAATGGCGTTGACCGGAGCAACGTGGGGCGATGAAATTGCTCGTGACAGTACGTAATGTAACAGTGGCTGCTAGAATCAAAGTGAAGTGATTAAACACCCTCTTGGGGCTTTGGGCATGAGTCGTATAAACGTTGTAGTAATTGTTGCGTTTTTCAGTATCGCGACCTTCTATCCAAGTGGGCTCTGTCGCAGCATGAACCGACGGACATTTGGGCCGATAGGCTTATCGAAAATCTCCAGTTCCTTTCGAATGAAGACGATTCGCTGGAGGAACGGCAGGTCGAGTCCATGATGATGATGGCTGGGCACGCGTTGAGTCTTTGGGGCCGCGCTGAAAAGGCAATCAGCTTGCTGCGTGAGAGGCTGCCGGATTCGGCAGTGCCATTCGCTTTGATCTCCATTGTGGACGCCCAGTCCGCCAGTGACGACGTTGAGGGGGCGTACAGGACCGCCGCACTTCTGCCGAACGAGCGTCTGGTGCAACGTGCTCAGTCACTGATCGCTATGCGGCAAGCACAAAGGGGCGATCTGGAAGAGAGCGTCCAACTTCTCGACAAGATCGAGGACGCGCAGCAGAGGATCCAGGCTAGGAAGATTATCATCGACGAACTTCTCGAAGCTCACCGCTACAAGGACGCCGTGGCCCAGTATTCGATCGTAAAAGACACGGAGGCAAGAGAGGCCATTCGACAGCAGATGAAGCGGGTGCGTGAGAAAAGGGTGCCGAGCGACCCCGATTATATCGAGAAGACGGTTGCTGGCGTGCGCCGATGGAAATCGCGTTTAGGAGGTTTCTCGGATGACGATGCAAAGTTAGTTGCATTCGAATGTCGTGCTCGTGTTGCGGCTCATAAGGAAGACAAAGACTCGTTCAACCAGGCGATCGATAAAGCGATGGATCTGATCCAGGACTGGGAGGTCGGAGACGGGTGCTCGGC
>CAXBHV010000958.1:0-3643 GCA_963974855.1 uncultured Rhodopirellula sp.
CCGCCGTAAAAGCTTTCGAGCCGCTGGGCGTGCGTTTCGCCTCGTGCTCGGTGAAACAGCAAGTGCCAAAGGACTCGCAAATCGGTACGTCGCGACGGTGTTGATGAAATATGCGGCATGGTCTGGCTCACGCGGCAACTCCTGTGGCGTTGGACGTTGCGGCGAGATCGGCGATGTAAAAACTGCCGTAGGTATGCACACGGTCACGGGCATGTAGCTCGCTAGCCAAATCGTTTTGGTAGTTCAGCAATTCACCCAACTGGACCGATTGCCCTGCGGCGGTGACGCGTAGCGGATCGACAAAATCAACGTCCAGTGCCGCACTTCGCCATAGCACGCGACTGCTGGCCGACGCCCGATTGACAATGCTCTGCCATTCGCTTGCTAACAACTCGGGGTACCGCGAGTAGAGCCAATCCATGTGATCGAGCAGCACGAAACGTGAAATCGGTTGATCGTGTTTCGATAGAAATCCTTCGACGGTGTCGGTTTGAGTGTGGACGCGGTCAACCAACCCATTTTTTAGTTTCTCAAAATTTTGAGGTTTAAGGTATTCAGGACAACAGTCCGGCGTGTATTGGCCGGTCAAATAGACACGCCAGAAATAGTTGTCTCGCAGCGGGATTCGTTTGAATACTGTTTCAATGCGATCTTGAATGAACCCGCTCACCCCGCCTGGGAAATCTTGATCTAGCTGGTTTCGTTGGCTGCGAGGAACCCCCAGCATTGCCATTGTGGAATCGCGTCGCAGCATCCAGCGAAGCGGTTTGTTCCACAGTCGTCGGTTAATCTCGTGTTCGTCATAGATTTCGTGTTGCTGTTCAACCGATTCGGCCGCCAGGATGGTTTCAATCGAATCGCGTAGGCCTGGCGAGCGATTCAGGTAGCCGTTAATCATCCAGGCAAATAGCCCGCTGGTGCCTCGGAAATAGAAACTACTTCGCCGCGATGTTCCCGTAAAGAAATCGGCTCGCCGATCCCAAGTGCTGTGGTATTGAGGATCGAGTTCAGGACGAATGCCGTCGTGATAGAGGGCGTTCCAATCCTTGTGGTGACCGCGTCCGAAGACTTGAAAGAAGTCAGCAAAATCAATCGTTTTGATCGCGGCGATCTTAAGTTCCAATAGTGCGTTTTGCAGCGGATTCATATCAACGGCAAATATGTTCTTTGGAGACTGCAGTGTATAGTCCAAGGCGTTGCATCCGGCCGAGGTGATCACTAGCACGGAGTCGTCTGAGGTCAACTTGAGCGCTTCACGATCGATGCGAGGGTCTTCCCAGCACGTGTTGTAGACAAGGTTTCGCTGATGAACAGCAGAAAAGCATTTTTGTCCAATCCACTGAGACACTTTTGGGGCAACCATCAAAAACTCTTTTAGTTGGAGATCACACGACGAGCAGAAACTAGGCGGCAACTTCTTCCGCCATTTCATTTTCAAGACAAGGTTCCAGCGGCGGTGTCCGGTTTGGTAAATCCAGCAGCACATCTTCGCCGTATCTTTGCAGCAGATGGATACGTCCATCATTGGACTCGACCAAGGCAGTACAGTTTTCCACCCAATCACCGGTGTTGCAGTACACCATTGAATCGTTTGACACGATGTCGGGGGTGTGAATGTGGCCACAGATCACGCCGTTGCAATCACGAACGCGAGCATGTTGCATGATCTTGGCTTCGTAGCTGCTAATAAAGCGGACGCCACGTTTGACGCGGTCTTTCAAAATGGCACAGATGCCGTACGGGTTACGGTCTTCGCCAAGCAGCATGCGGTGGAACCACCAATTCGCACTCAGGCAGGCGTCGTAAATGACCGAACTTCCACGCGAGGCCCACTGGGCACGCGTTTCGAAAACGTCGAACAAATCACCGTGAGTGACCAGGAATCGCCATCCCCCGAGTGTTTCGAAAACAAACTCGTTGCCGACTTCGAATTTTGGCAGGTCGGTTGGCAAAAACGCTCGCAGCGCCGGATTCCGCAAAAAGGAATCATGATTGCCGGGGACGTAGTGAATCTTTGTCCCCTGCCGAGCCAATTCAACGAGATGCGAAATGATCTCGTCACAATCACGCGGCCAATACCAACCGGTATTGATTTTCCAGGTGTCAATAAAGTCGCCGACGATGTACAGCGACTCGGGGTTAAATTGACGGAGGAACGTAAGAAATTTGCGAGACTGCGAGTGTTTGCACCCGAGGTGTACGTCACTTACCAAAAGCGTGCGTACCGGTGTCGCATTGGCTACGTCCATGCCATTGTCCTGTATGAGCGAGGAGCATTGCGTGGGAATCACTTCTCCGCTGAGAAGCCGTCACCATTTCCACTTGCCGGCGATATTAGAGAACGCTTGTTTAGATTGGGTGAAACGCCAGCGCAGGTTCCTAGAAGTTTTTCGCATCTCAAAATCAGGTCCGGATCTGCTGAAAAACGTGTTTTTCGGCCATTTTTTCTGCCAGCGGACATTGCTGCCGCATTCAGTTAAACTAGGGCCTCGTTCGTTTTTCTGTTTCTGAGTTCTTGTTGGATTTCCACGCGGTCGCGTGGTTTCGCAGCCAGAGGGCTGTACTTCAACACTGAGGCAAATTTCATCCATGATCGTTCGCATTTTGAGTTATGTCGCAGTTGCCGTTTTTGCAATCGGCCACCTTGGTATCGCAAAAACGTCGGTTGCAGAGGTCCCCAGTTGGCCCGAATTCCGGGGGGGCCATGGAGATGGTCGCGCGGACGCTGCCGATTTGCCCGTCGCAATTGATGCGTCGGTGGTCCAGTGGGAAACGCCCATTCAAGGTAAAGCGTGGTCGTCGCCGGTGGTGTGGGGAGACGAGATCTGGTTAACCACGGCGACCGAAGATGGAACCAAAATGTCCGTTGTTTGTGTTGACCGGGTGACCGGAAAGGTGCTGCACGATGTGGCCGTCATCGAAAATGAAACGCCGGAGTTTTGCCATCCGATGAACAGCTACGCGTCGCCAACGCCAGTGATCGAAGCGGGTCGCTTGTACGCTCACTTCGGCAGCTATGGCACCGTCTGTGTCGACACTTCCGACGCCTCGGTGTTGTGGCGACGAAGTGATTTAAAGTGCGACCATTTTCGCGGCCCGGCGTCGTCACCCATTTTGCATGATGACAAGTTGTATGTTGCGTTCGATGGTGTGGATATTCAGTTTGTCGTCGCCTTTGACAAGAAAACGGGTGATACCGTGTGGCAAGTCAAACGTGAAATTGATTATGGCACCGATGTGGGCGATCGGATGAAGGCCTATGGAACAGCCGAAGTGATTCGGGTCGGCGACCAAGAGCAATTGGTCTATCCCAGTGCCGTGGCGACGATCGCGTATGACCCGCAAACCGGCGACCCGCTATGGACGGTTTATCACGATGGCATGAATGCCTCGGCGCGACCGATCTACGTTGATGGATTGGTGTTGATCACCAACGGCATGGGCGGCATCGTGGCCGTGCGTCCCGATGGAAAGGGCAACGTCACCAAGAGTCACGTCGTGTGGACTTCGAGCAAAAGTGTCGCGAAGAAATCGTCACCACTCGTCGTCGATGGGCTGGTCTATATGATCACCGACGATGGGATTGCGACCTGTCGTGAGCTTGAAGATGGAAAGATCGTTTGGCAAAAACGGGCCGGCGGCT
>CAXBHV010000959.1:0-3643 GCA_963974855.1 uncultured Rhodopirellula sp.
GCGTTTGCACAATTTTAGCTGGTCTGCTTGATCGTTACTCTTCGCACACCGCGCGGCATGACTTTGTTACAATCCTTCGCTTTCATCATTTGCGTGACTTGAGCGGAGTATAGGACATAATGACCCCCGAGGAATTCGTTGCGAGATGGAAGGAGTCAGGGGCTGCGGAGATGGCGAACTCGCAGTTATTCCTCACTCAGCTATGTGATCTGCTTGAGGTGCCCCACCCTGACGTTACGACCGAGAACAAAGAACGCGATCGGTATGTGTTTGAAAAATCAGTTATTTTCAATAACGGCGACGGAACGACCAGCCAAGGACGCGTTGATCTGTATCGAAAGGGCTGCTTTGTTTTGGAGTCCAAGCAGGGAAGCGAGAAGAAGAGCAAAGAGTTAGCCGAAGCCCTTGCTACGCATACGAAGAGTATCTCCCGGCGAACCGGTACCGCTGTTCGTGGCACCGCCGGTTGGGACAGGGCAATGCAGGCGGCTCGCAACCAAGTTAAAGGCTATGCGGAAGCGATTTCTGATGAATGGCCGCCGTTTCTTGTCGTAGTCGATATCGGCTACTGCTTTGATTTGTACGCAGATTTTACCGGCAGCGGCAAAAACTACGTTCCGTTTCCTGATCCACGATCGTTTCGGATTCCGCTGGATCAATTGCGAGACCAACGCACACGTGATCAGCTAAAACTTCTGTGGACAGAGCCGCACGCACTCGATCCCAGCAAGCACGCCGCCGCCGTGACGCGTGATATCGCCGAGAGACTAGCGAAACTGGCCAAGAGTCTCGAGGGCGATCACGATCCCGAAGTCGTCGCTGGGTTCTTGATGCGTTGTCTGTTTACGATGTTTGCAGAAGATGTCGAACTGATCCGCAAAGACTCGTTCACTGAGTTGCTACTTAGCCTGCGATTTGAGCCTGAGAATTTCAAGCCAATGGTCGAATCGCTATGGGAAGCGATGGACGAAGGTAAGTTCTCGATAATCCTGCGTGAGAAAATCCGTCACTTCAACGGCAAGTTCTTTAAAGACAAGACGGCTCTTCCGCTAACCGAGGACCAAGTTTTATTTTTGGTCGAGGCGGCCGAGCACAAATGGGACTTGGTCGAACCGGCAATCTTCGGCACGTTGCTCGAAAGGGCGCTCGATCCGGTCGAACGACACAAGCTGGGCGCCCACTACACTCCGCGGGCATATGTTGAACGCTTGGTCATACCGACGATCATCGAACCGCTGCGTGAGCAATGGGACGCGACCTATGCCGCCGCAATCCAATTGGACGAAGAGGGCAAACGGAATCCGGCGATCAAATTGTTGCGGGAATTCCACGGCAAACTGTGCGAGACACGAGTGTTGGATCCGGCCTGCGGCAGCGGGAATTTTTTATATGTGTCAATGGAGCTAATGAAGCGACTCGAAGGGGAAGTCGTTTCAGCGATGGCCAGTTTTGGCGACAACGTGTTGCCCGGTATTACCATCGACCCGCACCAATTCCTGGGCATCGAAATTAACCCTCGAGCGGCGGCGCTGGCGGAGTTAGTGCTGTGGATCGGCTACGTGCAGTGGCACAAACGGACGCGAACGGAAACGTCACCTCCTGAGCCGATCTTGAAAGACTACGGCAACATCGAGTGCAGGGACGCGGTACTCACGTGGGACAGCATCGAACCAGTCTTTGGCGATGACGGAAAACCTGTCACACGATGGGATGGACGAACAACGAAACCGCACCTAGTCACGGGCGAAGAAGTTCCTGAAGAAAATGCGCGAGTGCAAGAGTTGCGGTACATCAATCCACGAAAAGCAGAATGGCCTGATACGGATTATATTGTTGGCAATCCGCCATTTATTGGCACGTCAAGGATGCGTGACGCTCTCGGTGACGGTTATACCAAAGCAATTCGCGGGACGTTCAAGGAACTGCCCGAATCATGCGACTACGTCATGTACTGGTGGCACACCGCAGCGGAGAAGGTACGCAATGGATTGGTCAATCGTTTCGGCCTGATCACCACCAACAGCCTGCGGCAAACCTTTAACCGCCGAGTCATCACGCCTCATTTGCAGGCGAAAGAACCGCTATCGCTTTTGTTTGCAATTCCCGATCACCCGTGGGTCGACACCGCGATGTGTGCGGCGGTGCGGATCGCGATGACAGTTGGGGTGCCTGAAGAATGTCCAGGTCTCTTGATCCACGTTGAAAAAGAAGAAGAGCGAGGCGACGAAGCTGCAGTTATCGACTTCAAGCAGCAAAGAGGAATCATACAAGCAGACTTGCGAATTGGGGCTGATGTTGGGTCAGTAGTTGCGTTGGAAGCAAACGGAGATCTGAGCAATCGCGGATATTGCTTGTTCGGACAGGGCTTCATTGTGTCCCGAAAACTCGCAAGTGAGCTGATCAGTGCCGGATGTGCCGATGTTGTTCATCCTTACCTAAATGGTCGGGACGTAACACAGGTTCCTCGGGATGTTTTCGTGATAGATGTCTGCGAATATGGTGAGCACGAAGTCAGAAGCAAGTTCCCCGCCGTGTACCAACACCTTGTTGATTTCGTCAAGCCGGAACGTGACCACAACAACCGCGCGAGTCGACGCGAAAATTGGTGGATTTATGGCGAACCGAATCCCAAACTCCGAAAGCAACTGTTTGGATTGTCCAAGTATATCGCAACCGTTGAGACTTCAAAACATCGCTTCTTTGTATTGCTTGAACAGGAGATTCATCCAGACAATATGCTTGTCAACATCGCTACTGATGACGCATCCGTTCTTGGCGTTCTTTCAAGCAAGATTCACGTTTGTTGGGCTCTTGCGGCCGGGGGAACACTCGAGGATCGGCCGCGTTACAACAAGTCGGTTTGCTTTGAACCATTCCCATTCCCCGTGATTAGAGAAGTAGCCAAGAAACGCATTGGCAATCTTGCCGAGCAACTCGATGCACATCGTAAGCGGCAACAGGAACAGCATCCGAAGCTGACGATGACTGGCATGTACAACGTGCTGGAAAAGCTGCGGACGGGCGAGAAGCTAACATCTAAAGATCAAACGATTCACGAACAGGGACTCGTCTCCGTCTTGAAGCAGATTCACGACGACCTCGATGCTGCTGTCTTCGACGCCTACGGTTGGCCGCATGACCTGGACGACGAAGCGATCTTGCAACGCCTCGTCGACCTGAACCACGAGCGAGCCGAAGAGGAAAGCCGCGGCATCATTCGCTGGCTCCGCCCTGAGTACCAAAACCCCGACGGTGCATCTCAGACAGCTTTCGTCAGTGACGATAAGAAAGCCGCGACTGCCAGGAAGCCTACCACTAAGATCAAGAAACTACCTTGGCCCAAGACGTTGCCTGAGCGGATGGTGGCGATTCAAACGGCATTACAGCGGCATGATGGCCCCGCCGCATCTAAAGAGGTTGCGGCCTATTACACCAGGGCAGGAAAGGCGGACGTGGAAATGTTGCTTGAAACGCTTGTTGCAGTTGGCAACGTCCGACAAACTGCAAACGGGCGTTTCATCGCTTACAAGGAAACCGGACCAATTTAGTTGGCATATGTGGCACAACTGTCTCGCACGTGTGCGAGGTTCTGGTTAACGTTGCTCGGGGACTGCAGTTGCAACAGCGAACAATACATCTACGT
>CAXBHV010000960.1:0-3642 GCA_963974855.1 uncultured Rhodopirellula sp.
TCCTGAGAGAGGTTCTGAAGTGGCCCCCGCGTAGGCCTTGCTATTTCATGTTATAACATGGTAGTGCGAGAGTAAAGCGAAAATCTAGAATTTTTTCGTTGTTTGAACAGGCTTCCGCTGCACGCACAGTGGTTTTCGCCGGTAAACACGAGGTTTTTGTGAGCCGGCGGCGTTAGCAACGGGCGTGTTTCCAACAATATTGACGGGCCCGCGGCTAGCGCCGTCGGCTCAGAAAAGAACACTTCGTCCACGCCATTCGGGCTTGGCCCCGGAGAAAGACGTCCTTTAGAGGCCATCCAGCCTGATGGAACTGGCAAAACAAACGCATTGAACTCGCTCGACAGTTCTGTTTTGAGAGCCTACGGCGTTAGCCGCGGGCACGTTTACAACAATATTGACAGGACCGCGGCTAACGTCGTCTCTAAACGGCTAACCTTGCTCAACGCAACGCGCGTGCTTCGTCGTAAAACTCGGTCAACAGTTTCTTCACGTGCTTAAGTCAGGCACTTTTTCGAGTTACCGGTAGAAACTGTTTTCAATCTGGCCAAGATCGCTCATTGCACCGGATATCAAAACGAAGAGTCGATGACAATCGCTGCCAAGAAATTAGTCCACGACGGTGCGCTGTCGGCACCGCCGTTGAACAGGTTGAGTGTGCCACCACCACCCGTTCCACTCCCCACGCTATCCATGCGTATTCCGTAGCCACCGACGTTGTTGAACAACCGCGAGTTGATATTGAAGATACCGGTGTTGGAAGTCACGACGTCAAGATTCAGGCCGTCCTGGCCCACGTTGTTCGCGGTGAGTGTGGTGAACGTACCGGTGCCCGCCGGACCGCTGGTGAAAATGTCGTGACCATTCAGTTTATCAAAAGTCGTGGTGCCGGGCACGTCGAACGAACCGCCGCTAAAGATGCTGATTCCCGTGAGCAGAACTCCGTTCGACGAAATCGTAAATGTTGTCGGCATTGAGATGTTGACGTTGCCATCAACATTTCGCAGCACAAACCCACCACCGCCGTTACTGACCAACGAATTGGTGCCGACACTATTGAAACTGAACAAAGTGCCGGCTTCCGCGGTGTCGATTGAGATCAGTTCATTCGAGGTACCGACGCTATTCACGCGCAGGCTGCCATCAAAGTTGATTTGTCCTGGTGCTTCAAAGTCTTTGACGTTGAAGGCTACTCCATCGGGTTTGGTGATTGTCGTATCCGTGAATGTAATTGTACCGACGGAGCCACCGATGATGTCGGATCCATGTCAAACCACTGTCATCCACAGCGAAGTCGTGCATCGCGTCCGCAAATTGTGGGGACTGCCAAACATCGGCAACCGGCCTGGCACAGCTCCATTTCGTGGAGACGCGCGTTTTATCTGCAACACTAAATGCAGATTTCCCCCAAAAGTTCTGCCGATAACCTTCTCGGTCACTTGCAGCAAGTGGTGATGATTGTCCCAGTAAATTCCAACGTAAATGAAGTTCATCGCATACGAGCCAAGCACTCGCAGCAGCGGCAGGATTGCTGACCACTCGGTGCCGTAAGGCACTTTCACTTCCAGCATCATGATGCTGATGACAATCGCCATCACGCCATAGCTAAACGCTTCCAGCCGCGAACTTGTCACGCGGTCTAACTAACCAGCTTCTTGCTGATTTCAGCGACATGTTTCCCTTGGAATCGTGCGATTGACAGTTCGTTAGCACTAGGTTGTCTCGCCCCATCATCGCTTGCCAACGTGGTGGCTCCATAGGGTGTTCCACCACTGATCTCGCCCATTTCACTGAGTCCTTGGCAGGAGTAAGGAACGCCGACGACGATCATGCCATGGTGAAACAGTGTGGTGTGAAAGCTCGTAATTGTCGTTTCCTGACCTCCGTGCTGAGTCGCAGTCGAAGCAAAAACACTTCCGACTTTGCCTACTAGGTCTCCGTTCTTCCAAAGACCACCGGTTGAATCAAGGAACGCTCGCATCTGCGCGGCCATGTTACCGAAGCGTGTGGGTGTACCGAAGATAATGGCATCCGCTTCCGCCAGCTGTTTCGCATCGATGACCGGCAAGTGCGCAAAGGCTTTTCTAGCGTCCTTGGCGTGCATCTTTTCGAGCACGTCATCCGGTAGCGTCTCTGCGACTTGAAACAACTTTACTTCTGCGCCGTCCACCGTCTTCGCTCCCTCGGCGATCGCCTCAGCCATTTTGAACACGTGACCATACATACTATAAAACACAACATAAATCTTCATCGCTCAGATTCCCTTTGGGTTGGATTGTGCTTCCTCACTCGAGGACGCATCTTGTTCATTTTTAAATCAATAGCCGTTAGCCGCGGGTAACATTGGTCGCTGTAGTATCCGCCTAATCAAGATCGAATAACATCAACTCAGCTGTCGCATTCGTCCTTAGTTCAATCGACGCTTCGTCGCTGATGGCGGCGCCGTCGCTTGCCTGCAACGGCTCTCCGCTGAATTCAACAGAACCTCGTTACACTTGGATCCAACAGTGACGTTGGTTTGCCAGCGGCATTTTAACCGCTTACGAACGGTCTAAGTCAAGCAGATAAATTTTTGAGTCGGTATGGATGGTTAGCGAATCGGATTGCCCATCGGGCGAAGCGACGAGCTGAAGAGTGTTTAATCGCTGAGACTTTTCAAACGCTTTTTGCTCGTAACTGGGCTGAATGTCGCTTTGGGCAGGGATCAACCAGATCTGGTAGAAGTGCATCGGCTCGTTGGCCGAAGGATTGAATTCACTGTGCGAGATACCCGTTCCCGCACTGATCCGTTGAAATTCGCCCGGTTTGAGGACTTCTCCATTTCCCATCGAATCTTTGTGTTCGATTGCACCTTCTAGGACATAAGAAACGATTTCCATGTTGTCGTGCTGATGAGTTCCCAAGCCCTTTCCCGGTGCGACGCGGTCTTCGTTCATTACACGTAGGCTGCGAAACTCCATGTGCTCGCGGTCTTGATACGAAGCGAAGGAAAACGTGTGGTATGTATTTAGCCAGCCGTGATCGGCATGGCCGCGGTCGTTTGCTCTGCGAATTTTGATCATTTCTGATAACCTCCAAACTTAGTTACCGGCGACCTTTCAGGACTGACCTCCGGCAGGTGTGGGTTCATCTCCTTGTATTCTTGCGCAGCAAAGGTCGGTTCGCCCCCGACGAGTGTCAGCACCGAGGTGATGTCAGCGATCTTTCGCCAGGAATGTCAAACTGGATTTTCAATTAAGTGGCGTTCAGCTCGACGCACGCGTTGCCCCCAGGAAAAGAAGTCCGCCAGCTTGGGAGAGCTGGCAGTAGAAGCGTTTCGCACTGGTATTTATTGCCGCGAGTCATGATAAACGAGGCGAAACTAAATACGCGATCGTCGCTGTTCATTGAGAAAGTTGAGAACTGTTTTTCGGCCTCGTTGGATTTGCTCACTCATCAATTGACGTGCTCGCTGAGAGTCGCGGTCTCGCAAGGCTTGCAACAACTGTGTCTTCGATTCGCACGTCTCGCGGGCAACCTCGGCTGTCAACAATCGCGGATCGTAGCGCTGGGCCGCAAAGACCATTGCGATTGCCCGGTTATCTTTGATGACTTTGGCAAGCAGCGGATTTCGCGACGCCTCGACCAACAGCTTATGAAACTGCT
>CAXBHV010000961.1:0-3635 GCA_963974855.1 uncultured Rhodopirellula sp.
TCGCGGGTGATCGAGATGGGCGTGAGATCGGATTCGTTTGACGCAGATTTGTTTTCGGAGGTATTCATCGTGCTCACGGTTTAACCTTGGCTAGACCTTTGGTCAACGAGACGACGCGATTTGGCTTCGAATCGGGGCAGGGATTCTTCGGCGACCGCAACCACTTCGACCCGCAGCGCGAGGCGATCACGCAGCAGGTGTGCAACATTTGCCGCCTGCTCCGCCGTCCCTTCCAACTCGATGCGAATTTGGTCCATTTCATCGATTTGCTCGACGATGATCCGGTATTCGCTCGACTCGCTCGTCTCGCGAATAATCGACTCAATACTGCTAGGAAAAATATTCACTCCGCGAACGACGATCATGTCATCCGCACGACCAATCACGCCCCCTTCGAGCCATAGGAACGAAGACGGCTGATCATGATTGCGAAAGGCTCGCACCATATCACCAGTACGATAGCGAATCGCCGGACCTCCGTAGCGCCCCAGATTGGTCAGCACCAATTCGCCGATCTCACCTTCGGCAACCTCGTGGCCGCCAGGATCGTCGCCGCTGAAATCGAGCACTTCCGCAATAAATTCCGATTCGATGACATGCAGCCCGCGTCCATCGGGACTACCGAATCCCCACGCCCCGAGCTCACTTGCCCCGGCATGATCGATCAATCTGGCCCCCCATGCCTGTTCGATTCGATTCCGGACCGCGGGCAACGAACCGCCGGGTTCCCCCGCCACAATGATCCGCGAGACGCTGTTTTTTGTCAGATCCAGCCCCAGCGATTTTGCGGTCGAGACCAAATGCAATGCGTAGGTAGGCGTACAGCACAGCACGGTACAACTGTGATCTTGGATCATCGTCAAACGTGACTCGCTGGACATCCCACCGAGCGGAACGCAGGTTGCCCCGCGGTCGATCATGGCGTCATTGGCGGTCCAAAATCCAATGAAAGGACCAAACGAAAACGCCATCATGGCAATGTCGTCCTCCGTCACCTGGGCCACGTCCAAAACGTAGTGCCAACAACGAATCCACCATCTCCAATCGTCCTGGGTATCCAGCACCGGAAGCGGCCACCCCCGAGGCCCGCTGGTTTGATGCATGCGGGTGTAATGCGACATCGGCAAATCTGACGAAGTTGCTCGAGCGACGTCAGCGGCAATCTCAGCCCCGCGAGCCGATCCGCATAAAACGGACGCTTCTGAGCCACCATCAACAACGCGTTCAGCCGATCAAGCTGGCGTTTACGAAGTCGAGAGGGGGATCCGTTTGCTGGAAAATGCTCAAAGTTGCTGTCACGCATCCAAAATACCGTCTCATTTGCGAGTAAATCGTGGTCTGCAATTATGAAGTGTCCGTTAACGCACTCGATCCGTCCGTCGCATTCGGAAACACGAACTTGTTCGTTTAGCGACTCCCTAACGGAAGCCTCGCTGCCGCTATACCGCAACGACGGTGCTCTCACAGACATCTATAGGCAAAACGCTAAGCCCGTGTCTCCCCCCGCCCCCCGACATCCCATTAAGACTCGATGAAGGGTTTGTGAGTAACTCAGATTGCCATTTTCAAGCAGCATCTGACCGCATTTAATGCTCCGCAATGTTGACGCCGCGACGTTAACTCGGACGTGGATTGCTGGCCGCAACGGCTGTCATCACTGACACCCGAACACTGCCGAGCGAAAGCGACGTTCGAATTTTACATCAATCTTATCACCGCCATCACCTTGCTTTCATCTTCTGGAATTTGAATACGCAGGAATGTTTGGACTTCATCGTCTACCCAACAAAAAATCAGTTGAGAAAAGTCATGTTGCCTGACCGAGCGAACACCTCCGCATCGACAAAGCGAGCGTCAACGGCGTTCACGCTGGTCGAAATGCTGGTCGTGATTTCGATCATCGGGGTGCTCGCGACCCTGATGCTGCCCGCGATCAATCGAGCTCGAGCTGCCGCACGGGGTACTCAGTGCCAAAGCAACCTAAAGCAATTCGGGGTCGGATTGACCTCGCGAACCGTCACCGCCCCCGATTCAACCTTTTGCTCGGGCGATTTCAATTATGAACGTGATGGTGTTCCCACCGAGTTTGGATGGGTCGCCGATCTGGTGGATCGTGGCGTATTAGTCAGTGAGATGCGGTGTCCGGGCAATCCCGCGATGGCGTCGACGGCGATCCAGCAGATGCTGACGATGGACATTAGCGAAATCAATTTGTCGAAATATGCAGGCTGCACGCCTTGCGTCGACTGTCTCTCGAGTCGTCGACTCGGCAGCGAGCCCTTCGAAGACGCAATGGGCGACCGAGTGATGAACATCGCTCGCGAGATTGACGAAAAATCAGTCAACGACCTCGCCAGCCGTGCAAATCTGGTTGATCGACGCTTGATCCAAAAAGGATACAACACCAATTACGCAGGCACTTGGTTTCTGTTTCGAACCGAGTTCACGTTCGACGACAACGGCAACCCCAGCGCAAACGAAAAGGGATGCAGTGACGCAATTGCATCGGCCAGCAGCGAGTTCAAGCAGCTAATGAACGACACCCGTGGTCGCTACAAGACACGCGGCCCACTTTCTACCAATCGAGTCGATTCGGGCAAGGCTCCTGCCAGCACAATTCCGCTGCTGTGCGATGCAGCGGCGATCGGTTTTTTGGCAACCGGAGTGGGTGAAACAATCCCCGACAACGCACTCTACGCCACCTCGATGGTTGGGCAACCGGTTGCCATCAACAATGGCTCGGACTGGAGTTTACTCGAAGTCCCTACGCTTCCTTCGGGCACACCCCGCGAAGGCGTTTCAGGTTGGCTGCGTGTTTGGAACCACACAACGCGACAAGACTATCGCGGCATGGCTCCGCTGCACCTTGGTGTCGCCTATGTGTTGATGGCCGACGGATCAATTCGTGCGATTGGGGACAAGAACGGCGACGGCTACATCAACAACGGCTTTACTCAACATCCCGATTACTGGACCAGCAGCGATGTCGAAGCTCCTGAAATCATGCTGTCCAGCTACTACTCGCTGAATTCCAAAGGAAGCGAGAATTAATTCGTTTTACTTACCGTGACTCAGTTTTCAACCACGAAGGAGGGGGGCAGTCTAAACGCAAACACCGACGCACCCGGTGGCTTGGATGGAGATGATTCCATCAAGCGAACGCAGTGCATGTTTTAACCAAGTAACTAAAGAGCGGAGCGAGTGGCGTTAATCGTCAACGTCTTGGTTCGTGACAACCAAAACAGCAGCCTCCTTTTCACAGGAAGCTGACGACAACGCCACAACACTCCACCTACTCATCCCCATTCTGGGCTGCTTCTGCGAAGTGGGTCCAGAGTAAACAAGGAAATTTACGAATGAAAATGTCGAAAAAAGGCTTTACTCTCATCGAAATGCTGGTCGTCATTTCGATCATCGCGATCTTGGCGGCACTCGCGCTTCCCGCACTCGCCAAAGCACGTGAAGCGGCACGCCGCAGCACCTGCTCGAATAACCTTCGCCAATTTGGTATCGGTCTACTGACCTACGCTGAACGCGACCAAGTCGGCCGCTTGTGCACCGGTGCGAGCGACTACAACCGCGACGGATGCATGGACACCTACGGCTGGGTCGCTGACCTTGTCAATTCCGGTGCC
>CAXBHV010000962.1:0-3632 GCA_963974855.1 uncultured Rhodopirellula sp.
TGACACGCCCGTTAATGAAACCAAGATCGCATTTGCCAACGCAATCAGCGCCAAGAATGCAATCAGCATCGCACCCACGTTCAGGGCAAGTTTTAATCCGTCCGACGCCCCTTGCACGGCAGCACCGATGACGTTCACACTCGTTTTTTCGTGCGGCAATTTGAGCGATTGGGGATCCGCTGTCGCTTCCGATTCGGGCAGCATGACTTTCGCAATCAGCAGTGCTGCCGGAGCGCTCATTACCGAAGCGGTGATCAGGTGGCTGGCGTCGATTCCCATGTCCACATACGCGCCAAGCAACCCGCCGGTGACCGTCGCGAACCCGCCGGTCATCAATGCGTTCAGTTCGCTTTTGGTCATCGTCGCCAAGTAAGGTTTGACCACCAACGGTGCTTCGGTGTGCCCGACGAACACATTCGCTGCGGACGCCAGCGTCTCGGGGCCGCTCGTGCCGAGCGTACGCTGCATCACCCAAGCCATCGCGAACACGATCCACTGCATGATGCCGATGTGATACAGCACCGACATCAATGCGGAAAAGAAAATAATCGTCGGCAAAACACCGAAGGCAAACGTTCGCAGCAGCGTGTATTTTGCCGGAATCGTATCGCTTGCCGGATCGTCGGCTCGCGGATGAATGTCAAACAGGAACGACGACCCTTCGTCCACAAAACCGAGTAGTGAGGTGACGCCCAAGCCAATCTGTTCAAACAGTGCTTGCCCCCAAGGCGTGCGAAGCACAAAAAAGCCAAGACCTAATTGCAGCAGCAATCCGCCGGCAACGACACGAAAGGGAAACCGTTTGCGGTTCGCACTGAGCGCCCATGCGATGCCGATAAAGACGAGTAGCCCCACCATGCAACTGATTCGTGACTGCATGATCGGCTAGGCTCCTCGGTCGCTCTGGTTGAGAGGACTACCCGTTTTGTGGCGTGTCAAAAATGCGGTCGCCCGCGTCACCGAGTCCTGGAACGATAAAAGATTGCTCATTCAGCTCGGGGTCAATCGCGGCGACATAAAGTTTGACGTCAGGAAAGTCTCGCTCGACACGATCGATTCCCGGTTGAGCCGCGATGATGCTAAGCACGCGAATCTCATTCACGCCCCAGCTTTTTAGACGGCTAATGACCATTTCGACTGAACCGCCCGTGGCAAGCATCGGGTCGAGCACCAAGGCAACGCTCGGCGCACCGCGGCTAGGCAGTTTGTCGTAATAACCCACCGGTTCGGCCGTCTCTTCGTTGCGGTACAGTCCCAAGTGCCACACCGAAGCATCCGGAAGCAGATTTTGCAACGGATGAACCATCCCCAATCCGGCTCGCAAAATGGGCACAAGACCGATCGGCATAGCGAGCTTGTGGCAGTTCGCAGCGGCGATCGGTGTTTGGATCGTCGTCGGCTGCGTGATCAAATCCTCGGTGGCGTAGACGCCAACCAACACTGCCAATCGCTCAATGGCGGTTCGGAATTCACTGCACGACGTCGATTTATCTCGCACCGTGCAAAGATGATGCTCTACCAACGGATGGTCGATTTTTGTCAGTAGGCTCACGGCGATGTCGTCCTCGTTGTAGGTCCCTCAAGCAAGCGTTCAGTCCAGCCAAGAGGAGCCAGGACATCAGCAGAGATTGACCGCGATCGGTTGCGAAATTCGCAGACCGCAGGTCAATCTCCGAAGCGGATGGAGTGGGATTCGAACCCACGGTAGAGTTACCCCTACGGCAGTTTTCAAGACTGCTGCCTTCGACCACTCGGCCACCCATCCTGTGTTGGCATAGACTTTACCAAACCCCAACCGCGGACGAAACCGAGGTTTGCAGGTTCCCAGAGCAGATTTTTTTGTTGACTTTTCTATCTCACTCTTGTATCAATGTATTAACACAAGGGTTCGTGATGCAGATCCACATTTCTAGTGACGGCGCACCGATCTATCAACAGATCGTCGACCAGATCCGTTTTCGTATCGTTTCCGGGGTGATGCGCTGCGGTGACGAATTGCCAACGATTCGCGGTCTGGCCGAGAGTCTGCGAGTCAATCCGAACACCGTCGCGCGGGCCTATCGCGAACTCGAGCACGAACAGCTGGTCGAGAAACGGCGAACCACCGGGACTTTTGTCTCCGAATTGGCTCCGCGGCATACCGCCAGCCAGCGGCGCCGCATGATGACGCCCCATGTCGACAAACTGTTGACACTTTCTCGCCAGCTCGGGTTCGAGTTGGATGAACTGATCACGTTACTACAGAAACGGGATCTTCAATTCGATCGTCCAAAATCCGATCACGCCGAGGAGCCATCATGAGTCGTTTCAATTCAAATCCCCCGCTTGCCGTCCACGTGACCGGGCTGTGTCGTTCGTTCCGTGGTCGCCCGGCACTCGAAGACATCGAGGTTCAAATTCCAGTCGGAAGCGTTTTTGGTTTGGTGGGGCTCAATGGAGCGGGAAAAACCACGCTGATACGGCATCTGATCGGAGCGTTTGTGGCTCAGCAAGGCACTGTCCGCGTGCTAGGGATGGATCCAGTGGCCGATTCGCAATCCGTGCTCCGGCGTGTCGGTTATTTGACCGAAGAAGACTCGTTACCGACTTGGATGCGAGTTGGCGAGCTGGTCGATTTTTCGCGAGCGATCTACGACACGTGGGACGACGTTTATGCGACCAAGTTGATGGACCTGTTTGGTTTGTCGCGATCGGACAAGCTGAGTTCGTTGTCCAAAGGGTTGCGAGCGCGAGCAGGATTGCTGGTCGCGATCGCTTATCGGCCCGAACTGTTGATTCTGGATGAACCGAGCAGCGGCTTGGATCCGTTGGCTCGCCGCGATATCCTCGAAGCGATCATCCGCACGATCAGCGAAGAGGGACGGACGGTGTTGTTTTCGAGTCACCTGTTGGACGAAGTCGACCGTGTGTGTGATTCGATCGCGCTGATGCGAGCGAGCCGGATCGTCGAAACGACAACGGTGGATCAATTGCAAACTCGCTACGAAGAAATCGTCTGTCGCAGCGATACGCAATCGCCTCCGGCGATTCGCGGCGTTTTCGCTTGGCAGGGAGACGATTCAGAGTGGTCCGGTGTCATCGACCACGAAGTGGTCCCCGAAACGGAGTTTGTCGTGCCGGCGGAGGTGAAGTTGATCTCACGCCGCGAAATCACGCTGCATCGCTGGTTCGCAGCACGTGCCGGAACCGAGCAATCCACTGTGCCTGAGCTTGGTGATAACAATCTTCAAGAGGTGACTTCGGATGTCAGATAGCCTCGCGATCATGCGTTTGACTTGGTTGAAAAACCGCTTCCTACTGATGTTCTTCGTCGGCATCATTGGGATTGCCGAAGCTTTGTTGTTTGCGATCTCACGACAGGAGGCTCGTTTTGATTCATTCGCGTCGGTCATCCTTTGTGTTGCATTTTTGCCTGCGATGTCGTGGGGCATTTTTGCATTGGACGTCTCGCCACTCGGGAAGCTCGATTCATGCGAAAGTGGATATTCGCACTGGCTGTTGCGGATGCCTATTGCGAATTGGAAGCTCGCACTGATTCCGATTGCAATGAAAACCGCGTGGGTATTCGCGGTCTGGTTCGTCGTCTCGAAGACCTTGGTCTGGTTCGGAGCATCCACATGGATTTTGATTCC
>CAXBHV010000963.1:0-3629 GCA_963974855.1 uncultured Rhodopirellula sp.
CGACTGTTCCATAATCTGTCGCGGGTCAAGGCATGGGTGCCTGTCGACAGCTATTACGACATGGGACACGGTGAGCGTATATCACGCGAAGACCAGGAACGAAACTATCCGCTTAGCCAATGCATGAGTTGCGGATGCTGCCTGGAAGCCTGTCCTCAATTCCTGAAGGTGGAATTGGAGCGGCGTGAGGGCGAATCGGATGAAGCCTACCAAGCACGCAAGGATGCAGAATTCGACGAAAGCTTTGTGGGGCCGCATGCGATCTCGCAAGCGATGTTGTTCAATAACCATCCAACCGGCAAAACACTTGCCGACGACCGCTTAGAAGCACTCAGCGGTCCTGGCGGAATACAGATTTGCGGCAACGCTCAGAACTGTGTCGCGGTCTGCCCGAAAGAAATTCCGTTGACGACGTCGATCGCAAGAACGGGGCGCGCCACAACGTTGTACGCGATTCGCAAGTGGTTCGAAAAATAAACCATGCGGTGATATCGGTTGGCAAATCGTGAGCCGAGTGCCGTAAGGGACCGGGTACCGTGTGTGGGCCCTTTCCGCTGGCGCGTCGCGGCTCGCTATGTCAACAGCGATAGCCGCAGTTCTTACAGCCAAACAGAACGATGCCTAATCGCATTCGATTTGCGAATGCGAGGGCAACGTGAGATTCGCGGGGCGTTACGCCAGCACGGGCGTTGAGTGCACCATCAGTCGCTTGTGATCACGAACCACTCGCATAAACTCGTCTTCGTGGACGGGTTTGCGAATGTAATCGTGGACGCCAAGGTCGTTACAGCGTTCGCGAATGCACTCATCTTCGTTGGCCGTTAAAACCACCGTGGTCAATGAGTCGGTGTTTACATCGCTGTTCTGCAGCAACTCGATCACATCGATACCTGAACCATCAGGCAAATTGAGATCGAGCAACAGCAGGTCGGGTTTTGGTGCTCGAGCGAAGACTCCTTCTTGCCGCAAAAATTTGATCGCTTCGTTGACACTACGAACCAAGGTCAATCGATGATGAACTTGGCTTCGACGTAATGAATGAATCGTTACGCGAGCATCCAACAGGCCATCCTCGACCAACAATATCTCCATCGGTTTGACACGTGAGCCAGAATGCATAGTGGAAACTCCTCTATCGGCAATGCCTAAAAACTTAATCAACCAGCGCCGAGCGAATCTTCGATCAACGCGTTCTCGGCCTGCTCATGCTCTCGCAATTTCTTATCGAATGCTTGAGTCTGATCCACCAATTCTCGAACATAACTAGCGATGGCACCTCGGTATTGAAGCTCTTCGGCTTTCTCGATCAGTTCGCTTAATAGCAAATACAGCGAACAATGTTGAGCGAGCGTTTTTTCAGCAGCGTTGGCTTTAAACGAACTGAACTCGGGTGCGACTTCGATGTACCCATAGGACTCTTCGAGCGCAAATTGCAGCGCCATTTGATCACGAAGGTCGTTCAGCCAACGCACCAAATCTCGCGTTACCTGAGATGGCTCTTCCACACACTCACAAATTTGACGCACTCTATGAAGCGTATGCCAAAAATCAGGATGGCTGTCTTTTATCTCCTGAAGAAACGCCGGATTTACCACAAGCGTTTTTTTCGCTGCACGTACCGTCGATACGACTGTCGCCATGGATATGCCTCCCTGAGTGTGAGAACGCTGCGGCTGTAGGTGAGATTAGATGCAGTGCGAACATTGAGCAGAAGGAATGTGAAACTGCATAGCCGCTCTCCAAATTTTAACCGCCTCAAGAGAGTAGGGTCAAGCTTTTGGAGTAATTCTGGACAGGAGACACGTTTTATCTGCAACGCACCCCCCGAAGTGCTGTGTTGGGTGTCCTGCAGCGTTTCCTCGCCGTTTGAGCACTCTTTCCCCGATAAAACTCGCGAAAGGTATCCGGAAGAGGGGTGGGGTGTGGTCCCGACGGACTAGTGTCTGTCGCAATTATTTAGCAATGAATTCTTTAGCGACGGTTGGGGCCCCCAAAGAAACTTGGTGCCTTTCAGGAAACTCCGGATCGATCTGGAGGACTAGGTCGATCTCTAGATCGGTGAGTTGACGGGCCAAGCAGGTTGTCTTCTTGCTTACGGCGCACTGTTTTCTATCCGAACTCAACCGACGGGTATCGATGCGTCTTCTTACTTATTCTGCACGCAGAATCGAGCCGTTTTCAAAGGGAACAAATCTGTACTTGCTTGGTCGCTCTCGTCGAGGATGTGACATGCCCTTCACCCATGTTGTCGCATGCCATTCTGTCAATGGAAACGGATGTGATGCAAAAAGGAATACAGATTGCGGATATCCGCACAATCCCAAGCACTCTAATCGATCGCAGTGCAAACATGTTAAAACGAAACTCGTGTGAGACCACTCAATGAGTTACGCGAGCGTGAAGCGAAACACAACGCTATACACTTGCGTTAGACTTGTCGCTTTGCTTCAGCAATTTCGCTGTTGCAATCAGAAATTGAGTGTTGATGCGATCTGAACAATACGATGCGTTAGGATCACCCTACACGCTGCTGAAGCCGCTTCCGACAGTTGTGGTTGATTGACCCCGTGTCAATAAAGGATCGATTAAACTCAAGCTCCGTTGCAATAAAACATGCAGGCAAACTGCTAGCTTTTATTCCATCGATCACCGTCGAAGAAAGTCGCCATCACAATCTAACACGATCGAATTCGTTACATTCAATCGCGTTGATCAGGTCCATTGAGTCGAACTTACAAATCGAAAAAAAAGTTTACGTGAGCAACTCGTGTTTTTTGCGGAAGTTTTGTCACAACCGAGCGTTCCTTACAAAAACTCTTTCCGGTTTGTTGTTGACATTGGAAGCGAACGTCGCCACATTCACGCACGATCAAAACTTGATCGAGCAGGAGCGGTTACTTCAATGTTGACTGCACCCACTTTTCCCAAACTGATTGTCGGAGAGATCTCAATGCGAAACCCGAAAGACTCAAGTAAACTTGGTCACTCGGCTCGCCCTCTTTCACCCAACCTGCTCAAGATCGGTGACACATAAAAGAATCAAACGTCGGAATGGACCCGGCGTTCACGTGATGTGATATAAAGCGGTCTCTGAATGATTCAGAGTGTCCGAAATCGTTACGAAGGATTCTAACGACAAGCAATTGGGAGCTTCCACTGATGGATCGATTACGAAATGAGTCGCCCACAACTCATGCACATGGATGTCGCTCCCATTTTTTACTGTTTAGTTGTGCTGATTCGAAGTCGCTAGCGACTTCCATTTGTTTCAGCACGACAGACTAACGATCTCTTGGCGAAGGATCACCAAGCGATCAGGCAGTCAAATAGTAAATCGCGAAGCTGGCGGCGCATGACGCAATGCCAGCTCGCGTTTTTTTTTGCCGTAACTTCTCTTTACAGTCGCGGCTTTGCAGGAACCACTGATTCTTGCCACGGTGCGAATCCTTCGATCCGGGTGTTGCGGCGGAACACACGTGTTCCACAGGTCACGTACAACGTCGTCCCCTCAGGCCCGCCAAAGACACAATTGGACAAGCGTCCTTGCGAACTCGGCCGATCGATGATGATGTGAACTCGTCCCGGTTGATCAAACACTTGCACCCCTAGCGAGGGCGCGACCAACAGCG
>CAXBHV010000964.1:0-3629 GCA_963974855.1 uncultured Rhodopirellula sp.
AGGGTTATTCCTCACGATTAGTTCCCTAAGATGGGACTGACATCATCGAGTATGATCAGGGTAAATGCTATTCTTCCGGTCTAGCACTCCATTTAACCCATTCGAGTTGACGCGATGACAATTCCCCAACTCCATGCCTTCGTCTTTCTGACATTTTCGGCGTTTGTGCAACTATCCAGTTCCGCAGCAGAGTTCCGCACCTGGACGACCAGCGACGGCAGATTTGGAGCGGAAGCTGAACTGATCGAAGCTAACAATTCTGAGGTGACACTAAAAAAAACGGATCGCAGCGTGGTCACACTTTCAATCAGCAAGCTTAGTATGCCGGATCGCGATTATGTTCAAGCCTGGCTACTTGAACGTCAATCGTCCAAGACGTTGAAACCGGGTATTGTGCCGGACGTCTTGGGAGAATCAGTCCACTTGCTTTCGATGATCGACCCTGTCACCGACACGCAATCCGGAAAGTGGGAGCTTGAAGGCAACGGACTTGTGTCGTCACGTTCTTCGCGAGCAAGAATTTTGATACCCCATGCGGTTTCAGGTCCATATCAACTCAGACTCGTCGCGCAGCGACAGATGGAAACAGGATCGCTAAACGTTGGGCTGGCGATCGGTAGTCGGCATCAAGTGCTTGCGATCTTTGATTACGGTAGGCCGAAGAGATCGGGATTAGCCTGGATCGATGAAAAGAACGAACCCGCGAATTCGACGTTTTATCGCAAGCCTGTATTAACAACGGGGCTTGATTCCGAATTTGTTTTCACGGTTCACGACAGTCATCTACGCGTCACGTGCGACGGTGAAACGATTGTCGAGTGGACCGGCGATCCATCTCGATTGACACTGCACCCCAATTTCAAGGTCCCCAGCGACCGACTTTTTATCGAGACCGTACTCGGCAGCTACCGCATCTCCCAGTTGCAATACCGACCGATTAGCGAGTCCGAACTCCGCCACTACAAACCTCGCGGAAAAACATCGCCAGCTGATTCCGTTGCCTTGATCGAACATCCAATTGGTCACGGAACTGGGTTTCTTGCAGCTCCCAATTTATTGGTGACGAATCATCATGTCATCGAAAATGCGCCGGCCGGCGACCTAAAGATATTCTTCCCCGAGGAACGGGATTTCGTGAACGTTCATGGCGTTCTGTTTGAGGATGTCGATCGAGACCTCGCGATTCTATCACTTGAAACGAAGCGAGTCCCCTTGGCGGTTGCTTACGACGGATATCTGCCAAAGGGCGAGTCGGTTCAGTTACGGGGCAACCCCACGTTGGGTGGAGGAGTGACGCTGAGAAACGCGGTGGTGAAGGGAACCATACGGTCAACGGTACGTGTGGACGGCTTCGATTTTTTGCAGGTCGATGCAGCCATTGATTCCGGTTCCAGTGGCGGCCCCATTTTGAACGAACTTGATCAGGTCGTTGGAGTGATCGCCATGAAAGCGACCGACGAAGGAGAAAAGTTGATTCACGAAGGCCTCACGCGACTTGATGCCTCGTTCAAGAACAAATCAAAACAACATGCTGAGGTCGGGATCGCGTTTGGAATCCCTGCACAAGATTTGGCCAAGGCACTCGACAACGTGCGTGGGCTGTCCGCGAAAGAGGCAGGACGTAACGCTCAGTTGCACGAGAATCGTGTGGTGCTGAAGCGTCTGGCCACACTTGCGGGTCTACGACTACTGGAGGCGAATGTGAACGTCCCGGATGTAATTCGACAGCAGGCCGCCCGCGTGCAGGCGTCTCGTGCGTCCGATGATTTAATCGAACTGATTCCGGCCGAACCTGCGAGTCTGCTTCGCTCAGCATTGCAAAGCAAGGGCACTCAAAACATGATCACTTTGCTGCAACAGGACATGGACGAACATTTGAAAACGATCCGCAGCAGTCCCTACCTCTCTGATTTGAGCATTCGCGACTTCAATGCTCTGTCACAGCGAATCAAGGCGATCGAGAAATTTGCGGAGCGGCCAAGCGTTGACTACCTACGATTTAGCACCACCATGATGCGGTTTCAAAAGGACGTGACTCGTTTAATGAACGAGATCAAAAATGAATTATGATCGAGTCATCCTACACATCTGATTGGGCAGAAAGGGGGGCGGGTACCGTTGTTTTACATCAGACGCAGCATGATCGGCGTGTTTTTGAAAAATCGTAGTCCGCCGATTCGCTCAGTTCAACATTTGGTTAATCGCCACGGCCTCGGCGGCTCGTTTGGTTCACGCCATCTGCCAAGTATCGCACCGTTTCTAGAAAGGACCGAAAACACGCCCAAGTCAAAAATGACGGTCGGTGCCCCGCTTTTTCACCGCGGTCGGGGCAAGGATTTACGTCATCGCTCGGTTGACAGAGATTTTTCAGCGTGTCTCTGTAAAAGCACTATGCGACGGCTCCTGAAACCGTCTCCGGGGCGATTTCCGCCAAAGGTCTCGGGTGTCTTTGTTCTACGGGACCTCAAGGTGATAACCTTCCGGAGTGCTATCAGTCACTTTTGGGTTTACAACCCTGTCAGCCGACTAGACGCGATGGATTTCAAAGCCTTCGCGTGGCGTGCGTGCAAAGAACTTGGCGGCTTCCTCGTCGTCCAAGATTTGCTCCGACTTGGGATCCCACTTGATGGTTCGTCCCAACCGTGCGGCAATCGCCGACAGATGGCAGGTACTCATCGCTTGCACGTGAGTAAAGACATCCGAGATCGGCTGCCCGCCTTCGCGAATACAGCGATAGAAGTTGTCCTTGTGACCCTCCGGTTTTTTACCCTTGTACAGCGCCATCACGTCGTCCTGGGTGAACTTGTCTTTGTCCCAGTTTTCTTCGATTGGCAGGCCCGTGATTTTGCCACGATTGACAAACATTTTACCCTTGGATCCTTCAAACGTGATCCCGTTGTCACCACGGCTGGTCACGTTCATCTCGATTCCGCCCTCGAATTTGCACTTCACAGCGAAGTCGTGCGCAGTGTTGTAGGAATCATCCACCGTCGCGTAGCCGTTCTCGTAGGGAACGGGATGCTTGGCGTCGCTGCCATCAATTTCGATTGGGCCTTGGCCGTCACCGTTTTGGCCAATCGCCCATGTTGCGATGTCAACATGATGAGCACCCCAGTCGGTGAACTTGCCGCCTGAGTACTCGTACCACCATCGGAATTCGTAGTGGCAGCGTTTCTCGCGGTAGTCGACCTTCGGAGCTTGCCCGAGCCACATGTTCCAATCCAATTCCTTTGGCGGATCCACGACAGGAAACGGTCCGCCGGTGGGGCTACCGTTGATGCCGACGGTTACCTTGGAGATATCGCCAAGCAATCCTTTCTGCACCATGTTCACCGCGCGCAAAAACTTATTGCGATCGCTGCGCTGTTGCGTTCCCACAACGAATACCAAATCGGGATACTTACGACAGGCATTACGAATCAGTTGATTCTCTTCAAGCGTCAACGTCAGCGGCTTTTGGCAGAACACATGCTTGCCGGCTTCCAAAGCTTCAATGGCAATCTTCACGTGCCAATGGTCAGGCGTGACGACGCTGACAACGTCAATGTCCTTGCGATCCAAGACCTCACGATAGTCTTTGTAGGTATCCGCTTTGCCTTTGCCAATCCGCTCGTCGTTCTTAGCCCGAT
>CAXBHV010000965.1:0-3624 GCA_963974855.1 uncultured Rhodopirellula sp.
AGTGAGTAGTCCCGTTTGCGTAATAGTGTAGCAGGAAGTTGCGGCTGTCACGCCTAGGTGTCGGATTACCGATTTCTATCCTATTTGCCCCCCGGTTAAACGCAGCGGTTAGCACGATTATGCCAGGTTCCCCTCGATTGGTTTGGAGCCAGAGCGTCGCTAAAATGAATTTCGCGGTCGACAAGCTCGATTTGGTGGGTCGTACGATAAGCGATCTGAGTAGCCGTTGAGCTATACTTAAAGAGCCACTTTTTCCCGTCTACGCAAGTTTTGACGTCTCTATGTCGCATCCGACTACCGCTTCGCCAACACCACCTCCTGCGGCCAATCGCGATCAAAACGCATTCCAAAGCGTTGCGAATTTGATCGAATCGAGGATCCGCGAGGCTCAGAATGCGCTGTGGTGGTCCGAATTTATTCGTAGCATTTTACGAATCTTTATCGGCGTTTTCGTCGCTGTGCTGCTCTGGGTCGTGATGGACCAGTGGATTTATACTCCTGGGACGCTTGCTCGCGTGGCGGGTTTCTTGGTACTTATCGGGTGGGTCGTTCACCAAGGGGTGACGCGGGTGTTGCCCGTCATCAAAGGAACGATTCGGCCTGAGTATGCGGCTCGGTCGCTCGAACGCGATGTCCCCGAGATGCGTCAGGAGCTGACCAGCTATGTGACGCTCCGCGACCAAAGTAACTCGCCCAGCTTGAACGGCAAAGTCATTCGATCGATCGGAGCCCACGCGGCAAGCCGGCTTCGTACCCACGACGCACTGCCGGTCGAAGCCACTGGAACGCTTCGTTGGTGGATCGTCGCAGCAAGCTTGATGGCGATCTTTTTCATCTATGCCGCGCTGTCACCGAAAAACAGTTTCCAATCGGCCAGCCGGTTGGTGATGCCAATCGCGTCGATCGACCCTGCCAAACGAGTCAAAATTCGTGACGTCCTTCCTGGCGACATCGAAGTGTTAGCAGGGCGAACGGTCGAGGTGTCGGCCGTCGTCGAGGGACTGCGTCAAGACGAGCCGGTCGTATGCCGTTGGCAGCTCGAAGATCGCGAAGCGGAGATAGAGTTGATTCGCGATGCGGATTCTGGTCGATTTGCCGGAGAGGTCACGCTTGATCATGCCTCGTCCGGCCAAGTGCGTTACCAAATTGTGGCAGGCGATGATGTCGCGGGTCCCTACTACCTGAGCGTTCAAGACGTTCCGGTCGTTGCGGTTCAGTCGATTCGTTACGTGCCACCGGCTTACACCCAAAAACAACCTCACACCAGCAGCAGTGCGGCGATCACCGCACTTGACGGAACGCGTGTCACGGTCACGGCGCGAACGAATCGTCCGATCGAAAAAGCAACGATCCAGTTTAATCCGAAACCGCTAGGCGATTTGGTGCATGCGACCGCCGGAGAATCGGCGATGAGCATTGATGATTCGGGCACCCTGGTCACTTTTACGTTTCCCGTTCGCTACGCCCGTCAACGATCCTCCGCGGTGCAACTGGAAAGTTATCGCATCAAGGTTTGGGACAAAATTGGGCAAACCAATCCGGCGCCGATTGTTTATCCGATTCGCGTGAACGCGGACTTGTCGCCCGAAGTCACGATCGTGATGCCGCAGCAATCGCCCAAAAATATTCCGATTGATGCTCAGCAGATTATCGAGATTCATGCGGCCGATGCCGATTTTGGCTTGCAGCAAATCGAAATCGAGATCCGTCGCGGAATCGAAGTACTCGAACGTGCGACGCTGTGGAGTGACGAGCTTGGTAAGAAAGGGAACCAGATTGCCGAATACCGTTTTCGGCCTCACGAACATTTCCTTCGCGTGGGTGATGCGGTCCAAGTCACAGCGATCGCGACCGACAATCGCGAAGATGAATCGGATCCGTTGGTCGAACCCAACGTTGCCAAAACGGATCCCCTAGAACTTCGCATCACGATGAGCGAACCGGTCCCAAAAGAACCGACGGCGGGCGACGGTTTGTCTTCGCCCGACAACAAGCCCGCTGCGGATCCCAATGCTGGCGAATCGTCAGATGAAGGAGGGCAGGGCGGCTCCGGTGGTTCGTCGTCCGCAGGCGGTAAAGGTGAGTCGGGTAAGCAATCGGGCGGTTCGTCAGGTGGCGGCGAAGGTGGCGAGTCGGGGGAACCCCAAGACGGCGACCAAGAAAAAGAATCCGGTTCATCCGGCGGCGGTGGGAAACAGCCAAACGATCAAAACAATGATGCCGATGAAAATGCGTCCGAAAACAGCGGTGCAGGCCAGGGCGGTTCGAGTCAGGGCGACGCGTCAGATTCGAGCTCAAAGCCCTCCAGTGATGCGATGGATAACTCAGGTTCGAGTGACCCCAGTAGCGATCCGTCCAAATCCGGCGAAGCGGATCCAAGCCAGACGCCGCGCGGCAACGAAGACGGTTCCCAAAACGCAGACGGGAACAATCGGGGGGCTGGAAAACAGCCGCAAGGATCCAGGCCTAGCGATCCACAGAACGCAGGCAAGCCGTCCGGAGATTCCAAAAACGGGGCAGGGCAGGGCAGGGCAGAAGAAGGCATGATGGATCCTTCGAAACAGGATTCGTCCAATCAAGATGGATCAAATTCGGGTGGCTCGGGCCAGCAGTCCAGTGGCTCCCAAGAAGCGGGCTCAGATGGAGCATCGGACTCAAAGAATTCGTCAGGCTCTGAGGATTCCACGGCTGGTGGCAGCGAAGCGGGCAAGCCTGAAACGCCGGAGCATGATGGGGAAGCAATCGAGCGGATTCGCGACTACCTCGAAAAAAAGAAGCAAGAAAAAGCGGGCCAGGGAACTCAAAATGATTCCGCGGCCAAGTCGGAATCTCAGGCGGGGCAAAACGGCGAGAATCAATCGGGTTCCAAAACCGACGGTACAAACCAAGAGAACGATCCGAGCAAAGGGAACGGCTCCGGCAAACAAAACGAGTCCGGCCAAGGTAACGATTCAAACAGCGGCGAGGATTCCAAATCGGCATCCAGTGATGGCGGGGGCAAACAGCCCGATGCGGACAAGCCAGCGGGGGACGATCGCGGTGCAGGTAAATCAGGAAAGGATCCGTCGGGCAGTGAAGCCGCTGGCGATGCGGAAGCTGAGAATCAAAGCGGGGCGGGCGAGTCCAACGATGCGACCCCAAAAGACGCTGGAGCCGAAAAGGGCGACGATGCAGCGGGCCAGTCCGCCGAGAATGCTGGCGATAAGACCGGTGAAAAAGGGGCCGGCAGCGACCCGATGAACGAACAAGCAAGCGGTGAAAAAGGCAGCGGTGAAAAGGCTGACGGCGAGCAAGGTAGCAGCAAGCAGGACGGCAGCAAGCAGGACGGTTCCGGGCAGCAGCAGGGAGACGGAGGGGACAAGGGAAAAGAGGAGAAGGGGAGTGATGGGAAGCAATCCAAATCGGGGACAGCTCAGGATGCTTCATCCAAAGCCAATGAAGACATGAAGTCTCAAGGCAGCGAGTCGCAGTCTGGACAGGCTAACAATTCCGGTTCGAACTCCCAATCGTCACCCCAAGCGGGGCAGCCTCAGGACGCGTCGGAGAATCCCGCGGCTTCGTCGAGCCAGGGCAGTAACGGCTCGGGTTCGGGAGCGGACACTGGCGAAGCGGCCGCCGATTTGC
>CAXBHV010000966.1:0-3623 GCA_963974855.1 uncultured Rhodopirellula sp.
CGCCGGACGACCAAACGTGCTGTCGCCTGGTTTGGAGGTCAGTGATTTTTGAGCGATATGTTTTTCAATCGCCACTCGCGTGACCAACCACGCCACCCGCACCACCTCGGGCACGTTGGGCAAAACGTCGGTCAACATCGCCTCGATCCAAATTGCCGGACTTTTGTCTTCGTCGCTGCCGGGTTCGAATCCGCCGTCGCCGCCGCGCAGCGGCTGGACAAACAGGCCATCCACATTCGCAGGCCACCAATTTTTCGGAGGGCTGTCGCTCCAAATCTGTTTTGCGATTTGGTTTAACACGCCGCGGCCGACGGTGTCCCAACGCTCTTTCAGCGGTCGAGAGCGAAGTTCCAATTGATCGAGCAAGCGGGGGAAACGATCGCTGACCACGATTCGGCATTCATCTAATTGGCGAACGATCCCGCGAGTGGTCTGGTCGACTTGCAGTTCGCTGCATCCTGACGCGACGAGCGCGGTCTCGCAGGCCACCCGAGTTTCGTCACAACCAATCGATTCACGAACCAGCCGGCTCCAAAAGCTTCGCATATCAATCGACGATGAAAGCAAACGCTCGTTGATCTGTGTGGCGTACGGGACAAGAGCTTGTTCGAGCTTTTCGTCGGTACACGCCGCCACGGCGACCGAATAGGCAGCGTGAATCGTCGAAAGGGCTGTATCCGGTTTCCACCGAATCCGTGTTGATGAAGCCAACGTTTACTCCTAGCCTTCGGCGCTCAAATGATCCTGGATCCAACATTCCAGTTCTTCAAAATCAACCGGCGGATATTTGGAAAGATCGGGGCGCAATCGCTTGGCTTCGTGCAGATAAACGTGGTGGATTTCGGATTGAGGTTTGTCGGTATTCCAGTGCAACATGACCCGGATACAACGCGGCAGCGAGCCTTCGACCGACACTTCGTAGCCGCACAACAGCGGCACTTCGAGCCACCCGAGTTGGCGGGCAGCCAAGGCGGGAAACTCGGCCGTCAAGTCAGAAGTGACCGTAAAAAAGGCACTCGCAACGTCCGCCGATTCAATCTCGTTCTGGCGGATCATCAAGGCAAGTAATTGACGAGTCGCGGTGAGAATTTGATCACGATCATCTTTCTCAACGCTGGTCGCGCCTCGCACACCACGGCAAACTGTCATCGCTAGAAGGTCTCTTTAATAAAAAGCAAAATTAGACGGGCAATCGCATCCCCAACGCCCCTCCGGGTGCGGAGCCGCTAAGAATCGTCGGCCAATCATGACGCTAGCCCGGCCTCCGGTCACCGCTACTATAGAATAACTGACCCATGACCGATAACAGGGTACAGTCGAGAATCACGATTTGCTCGGCCCGCGATAAAACTGGCTGCGGCAAATCCGCACGGCCTGCAGTCAAAATGGGACGGAAAACGGAAGTTTCCCCGACACACAATTTTTCAGCCACCATCCACCACGGAGTGACAATGACCGGACGCACTCGGCATCAAGAAAAGATTATCAAGAATTACTACGAAAATCGTGATTCGATCGGGCTACAGAAAGCCCAAGAGGCGGTCACCGAGCTGTACCTCAGCGAAGGTAAGAAGCGGGCTCAAGTTTGGAAGCGGCTGACCAGCCATCTGGAGAAAATTGGCTTAAAGGAAGACCAGATCGCTAAATTGCAGGAAGACGATAATCCCGAGCAACTCGCCAAGCTGCTCGAAAAGTACGTCTAAGACTTTGCTGATCTTGAACCTTAGCATGTAGCGAAACTCGCGGAGAGTTTCGATCCCATCTGTGATTCGCCGAAAGTCTCTGCAACTTTCGCTACGGTCCATACCCGGATTTTAACGTTGACGGACCACTCGGTTTCTGCCGCCCCGTTCCGGCAACGCTGTGAAGCATCTTTTCTTATAGAGTTTGTGCTAATTTAGCGTAGCGGAAGTCGTCAAGACTTTCGTTTCCATGACGTATGCCCCGGAAACTCTTGACGAGTTCCGCTACCAGGAAGTGCTTCACAGCGTTCCCCTTTCCGGGGCGGACTATGTGACCTTGCTTCACTTTAGAAGTGCCAGTGGCCGGTGCGGTGGACGTCAAAGTGGCCGGGTTGGATGTGAAAGTGGTTGCCGTGGCGTCGCAGTTGTGGTGCGTGGTAATGCAAGTGCGAAGTGTCGTGGTAGGTCGGAAAACCCCAACCGTGACCATGCGAGGGATGGAATCCGTGACCACCACCGTGGTGTCCACCGTGATGACCGCTGTGGTGACCACCGTGATGGAATCCGCCGCCGTGCTGAGCCTGGGCTTCGCCAGCAAAAGTGAATGTGAACAGGGCGGCGAGTGCAACGACGGGAACGATTTTCTTTGCGATCGACAACATGACTGGGGCCTTCGTGCTTGGGTGAAAACTTTGTTTCGAGGCTTTGTTTAAGCCTCACAACAAAGACAAGTCCAAAGCGGATCGGCAGCGGAAAGAAAACTGTAAAGTTTTTATTCAATGTGCGAAAACGCAATGATTTCCGCTTCAATCCCGTTTTCCGCCAGTCGCTTTGTCGCCTGCAGAAGGTGATTCTGGACGATCACCGAGGGCGATTCGATCTCGCTGGGCGAACCCAACGATCGATCTCGCTGCTCGACAATCACCTTCCCATCCACGACGCGAAAGATGGCGGAATTGCCAATCGATGGCCACGCCGTCTGCGGCGCCAGTGCGTCGCTGATCAGCTCGTCACTCAGGGGCCGAGCCGATTCCAACCACACGATCGCCTCGGTTCCCGGCGGGCCGGAAATGGGGACCACTTTGCCCGCTTCCTCGGGGAATCGGACCCAACGCGGCTCATCCTCTGCCGCAAACGTCGCCAATTTCTCGGCATTGCCTTCGCTCGACAACAACCACAGTACTCCCACATGCTGAGCGCGAAGCGGGGCGTGGATTTGAACCCACTCGCCGGATTCCAACGGCACTCGATTGACCAAATCAAACATCCGCTGATCGTCCGAGATCTTGATATCAAGTTGTCCCAACCGCTGCACTTTAGGCGGAATGGTGAGTGAAGGCGTGGCTGGCAAAACGTTAGCTTGGTTTGGATTGGCAGCAAAATAATACAGCCCCCATCCCAGCAACGCGACAACCAATAAAGACGCCGTCATGATCCTGGCAGCAGGAATTGGGCGGGAATGCTGCTGGGCCGCCCAGTGTTGCAGTTCGTCGGCCAATTGGCCGGCCGATTGGACGCGGTCTTTTGGATCGCGTGAAAGCGACTGCTCACAGAGACGGACCAGCACGCTTGGCAATCCGGCGTCCAAGAGCGGCTGCCGATCCCAGTCGCCAGCGGCGACGCGGGGGACGATCTCACTCGTTTTCGCAGAGGCGTAAGGATGTTTGCCAATCAGGCCAAAGTACAGCAAGGCGCCCAGCGAAAAGACGTCCGTCGCAGGCTGACGCGTCGGCACCGAGGAGGGATCAGCGTCTCGATGAAACAACTCCGGAGCCATGTACACCAGCGTGCCACCGGCATGGTCCTCGCGACCGACCGCGGCCTCGTCCCAGGCATCCACCGAACGATTGATCGCCAAGCCAAAATCGACCAACTTTGGCCGCCCTTGGGCATCCACCAACACGTTGGTTGACTTGATATCACAGTGAACGATTCCCGCCG
>CAXBHV010000967.1:0-3615 GCA_963974855.1 uncultured Rhodopirellula sp.
CAACGCGGAATTCAGTGACTTGGCTGATCGGCATAAAGGCCCGCATGTTGCCGACTTTGCACTCTAGCCCACCGGTGTTGTGGCCAGTCACGACGGCTTCGACCACAGTGCCCTCGGCGATATCTTCCCAGTCATTGACTTCGACCGCTGCTCCTGGCAGCGTCAGAACGTACAGGCCATCTTCGCGATTGAAGCCTCGCACGATGACTTCGATATTATCATTTGGCTTGGGTTCTTCGCCAGTAAATTGCTCAAACGGCACCACACCTTCATCAGGTCCGCCAAGGGCGACGAAGACGGTATCTTCATGGATCTTTAGTACGCGACCGTGAACACGAGCCCCTTCCTCAAGAGGCGCCTTGCGATCGGGCATGCCGGCGTTGCCGCCCAGGATTGCTTCGACATCAGCCAAACCGAGTTCGGCGTCGAGTTCGGCTTGCAGATCCGCCGACAGCGAGTCGCGACGATTGGGAACAGCGACTTTCTTGGCCGCTGCGGGGGCAGAGGATGCGGCAGGTTTTGAGAGGTCGTCGCCAGGCAATCGTGGTGTGCGATCTTTGGGTTTCTTTTTCGGTTTCTTCGCAGCGGCGGCCGTTGCAGCCGCAAGCTTCTCGGGCGACACCGATGGCGAGGCTGGCTTGGCTACGCCCAAGCCACGTGACGCCAGTGGACCTGCGCCACGAACCGCCCCAGCCGATGGAGTTTTGGCCAAAGGAGCCGCGGCGGGGGATGTGGGAGTCGCCGGCGTTTCTGGAGTGCTGGCGGGAGCCTCGGCCGATGCATTTTCAGCGGTGGTGTCGGCCGAACTCGCAGTTGGCTCGGTGGGGCTTGCCGATGCGGCAGCCTCCGGTGTTGCGGGCTTGGGATCGGCCCCTTCGGGGGACGATGCAGCGGATGCGTCAGAAACAGGAAGGTCGGAAGTCGGATTGTCGCCGTTAGTCATCAGGTCTCTGCAGGGGGCAGGAGCGAAGCGAAGAGGGAATTTACGATGAAGGCCATTGTAATAAGTTGCCGTCATCGCCGTGTCGCAGTCTAGCAATCCAGACGGCGGCCCGGTAGCCTTGCTGGGGATTGTTCATCCCCAAAATCCAATTCAATTTGAACGAAACCGAGGTCGACGTTTTGCCAAACTTGGACTCTTTTTGCGTGAAAGCTTTCTCAAATTTCTCTAGCGATCTAAGCGAGGCGATTCAAAACGCGCCGTTGCCTGACTTGGCAGATGGATCCCGCAGTAGGGGGGAAGGGACGGCAACCCTCGAATCCTTGCTCCGCAAAGGCGACATCGACAAGTCCATCAACGCGGAAACGCCGCTTGGTACCCAATTATGCACCAGTGGTCTTTGGCTGTTGGCGGGTGATTTGGATCGCAGTCATCGAATTAGCCAGGATATTGACGAAAAAGAGGGCAGTTTCTGGCATGGAATCATGCATCGACGCGAAGGCGATTTCAGTAATGCGAAATACTGGTTTCGTCGGGTTGGCAAGCATCCGGTGATCACACAGCTTGCTGAAATCTGCGGCAGCGACTACCGCAGCGGCGAGGATTTTGTCGACGCCTGTGCCAACGCCACGCGAGGTGCGGAAGACGAATACGCCAAATGCCAAGATGTGCAGTGGAAAGAATGGCAAGCGCTGATGGCTTGTTGCGCAGCGATGTAACAAAAAGACGCGGATTTTTTTTTGCAATCGGAGTCAACCGCCCAACAAAATAATTCCGATAAGAAATCTTATTAGAGGGCAAATCGGTACACATTCGTGTGGGGCAAACCGCTGATTGGCATTCTGGTACCACATTCGGGCCTAGGTCTTTAGCTCAGTGACAATCCAACATGATTCGTCGCAACGGGGGGCAAAGACCTGGGCCCTCTTTTTTTGCGCTGGCGTATTTTTGCGACCGAGATAGCGCGACGGTGGAGATATCGCCACGATGCAGGGGGGATCCCGCCCACCGGCACCTTTCGATGCAACGAGGCCGGACGACACGCGCCGCACTGCTAAAAATAGCGGCCGGAACGCCCTGCCCGTTTGTCAGGTATGAAGATTCGGGTTAGCCGTAGTGGATCTTGCTAAAGATCCCCATGCAGCAGGGGCTTTAACAAGATCCCCCACTCTGAAATTTAACTACAGCAGAGCGCTACGGCTCTACATTCCGAGGTCGCCGAACAGTGGCGTGCTGAGGTAGCGTTCGCCCAGGCTGCACATGATTGTCACGATCCGCTTGCCCTTCATTTCGGGACGAGCGGCGACTTGGGCCGCAGCCCACATGTTCGCGCCGCTGCTGATTCCCGCCACGATTCCTTCTTCTTTGGCTAGTCGACGGCCCCACTCGAACGCGTCTTCGTCATCGACCTTCACGATGTCGTCGACAATCGAGGTGTCGAGGTTCTTGGGGATAAAGCCAGCGCCAATCCCTTGGATACGGTGTTTGCCAGGGTCAGCACCGCTGATGACGGCCGAATGAATCGGCTCGACAGCGATCGCTTTGAAGTTCGGGTTCTGCTTTTTCAGGTAGCGTGCTGCTCCTGTGATCGTTCCTCCGGTACCGACGCCCGCAACGAGAACGTCGATGTTCTGGCCGCTGTCTGCCCAAATCTCGGGGCCGGTGGTGGCTTCGTGAATCGCTGGGTTCGCAGGATTTTCAAACTGCTGTGGCATGTAGGCGTTGCTGCCTTCGCTGACCAATTCGCTTGCCTTGTTGATCGCCCCTTTCATGCCTTCGGCGGCAGGAGTCAGGACCAGCGTGGCGCCCATCGCACGAAGCAATGCACGGCGTTCGACTGACATCGATTCGGGCATGGTCAGTGTCAACTTGTAGCCCTTGGCTGCACAAACGAACGCTAGCGCGATCCCAGTGTTACCGCTGGTCGGTTCAATAATGTGCGTATCTTTGTTGATCTTGCCGTCGCGTTCTCCCGCTTCGATCATCGCCACGCCGATACGGTCTTTCACGCTATTAAGCGGCTGAAAAAACTCGCATTTCGCGAACACGGTCGCTCCACCCGCAGGAACCAGGCGATTGATTTGAATCATCGGGGTGTCCCCGATGGCCTTGGAGACGTCCGAATAAGTTTTTCCGCGAGGCATATCAAATTCCAAATTAAGAGTTGCAACGGATAGAGAGAGAGCTGTGGCAGAACCGCCTCCACAGCCTTAAGCGACTTCCCAGGTGTCGCCCGAATTGAAGAGGGCCTGCAGGTCTCCCTCGCCCTTTTTCTGCTTGGCGAGAGTCACCTGGTCATTGATCTGATCGTTGTAAGTCGCGATCCCTTCGACGGCTCGCAGCACGCCGATCGGTTCAGGCATCTCAGGGTAACGCATCCGAGCTAGCATCATTTGGATCGAAGGATTCATTTCCTTTTCGTCATGAATTAGCAGGTCATCCGCTGGCACATCGGCCACGTTCACGACTTCGAGATGGTTGCCGACCAACCGCACTGCCTTGTCACTGTTGGCACCGAAGATCAGCGGCTTGCCGTGTTCGAGTTCGACCACGTTTTCGACTCGCTGCTTTTTTTCCTGGGCGTACGCCATCGCGCCGTCGTTAAACACGTTGCAGTTCTGGTAAACCTCGACAAGCGAAGTTCCCTTGTGCTGGGCAGCACGCTTTAGCGTCTC